>NZ_QTVR01000020.1:0-56504 GCF_003460685.1 Blautia sp. OF03-13
ACCCCTTGAAGACGACGAGGTAGATAGGGCAGGGGTGGAAGTGCCGTAAGGCATGGAGCTGACTGTTACTAATCGGTCGAGGGCTTGACCTGAATGGTTGTGTTCACAAGATGGAATGATAGATGTGTAGTGTATGCGGTTTTGAAGGTATATCAAATATCTTCAATTAAATAATCCTCGATAGCTCAATGGTAGAGCATTCGGCTGTTAACCGAAGGGTTGTTGGTTCGAGCCCAACTCGGGGAGTGAATGCGACCTGTAAGAGTTTCTTACAGGTCAGTTCTTTCAAAAAGTAAATATGGCTCCGTGGTCAAGCGGTTAAGACATCGCCCTTTCACGGCGGTAACACGGGTTCGATTCCCGTCGGAGTCACTGAATATAAAATATTTGTTATGTATGCCGATGTGGCTCAATTGGCAGAGCAGCTGATTTGTAATCAGCAGGTTATCGGTTCGAGTCCGATCATCGGCTCTTTGGACCTTTAGCTCAGTTGGTTAGAGCAACCGGCTCATAACCGGTCGGTCCCGGGTTCGAGTCCCTGAAGGTCCACTTTAGTTCCATATTTTATATTCTGTATATGTCTGGCCCGGTGGCTCAGCTGGTTAGAGCGCCGCCCTGTCACGGCGGAGGTCGTCGGTTCGATCCCGATCCGGGTCGCTTTAAAAAGTCTGCGGAAGCAGGCTTTTTTCGTGTATAAAATTTCTTCCAGCTATAAAAGATGCCGTATTCCAGACATAGAAAAAAGTCTGAAAGACGGCATCTTGCTTAACAGATAAATTAACGGATAAAGTTTGTGCCGACGCGCGGTTCCTTTTCCGGAAGACCAAAGGATTCTTTTCCGAGCTGGATGCTCTTCATCAGAAAACTCATATTCCGTGCAAGGGTACGCATGATCTGCAGGCCTTCGAGATCTTGCTGTGCCTCGTCCGCATTATTTCCATGGATACTGTTCCAATACTGGCCGGAAGCAACCGGCATGCCGGAGATGGTGAAGTATTTGTTCAGCTCATCAAAGGTAGCGGAAAGACCGCCGCGGCGTGCAGAGACAACCGAAGCGCCGACTTTCATGGTCTTGTCAAAGTGTGTGCTGTAGAACAGACGGTCAAGAAAAGCAATAAGTGTTGCATTTGCAGATGCATAATAAACCGGACTTCCGACAACAAGGCCGTCAGCCTCTTCAAATTTCGGAGCAACCTCATTTACCATATCGGAAAAAGCACATTTTCCGAGCTTGGAACAGGCACCGCAGGCAACACAGCCGCGGATATCTTTATTTCCGATATGTACGATTTCCGCCTCAATACCATTTTCTGTAAAGACTTTTTCCATTTCGTGCAGGGCAGTATAAGTGCTACCTTTTGCGTGAGGACTTCCGTTGATTAATAATACTTTCATTTGATGGTACCTCTCTTTCGTAATTTCCTTTATTATAACACCGGAAAAGATGCAAATAAAGACGCTTTTTTGGGCAAAAACTGATCTTAACAGAAATAGCTGCTGGACGGTATAATACAATCAGCAAAGAAGGCAAAACTTGCAATGGGAGGTTACCAAATGAAGATAGAGAGAATTCTGATTGAAGATCAGATGGCACCGATCGGGCTGGATGAGAAAAAACCGGCATTTTCCTGGCTGCTGACGGCAGAAGAAGGAGAACAGAATCTGATGCAGAGCGCATGCCGGATCGTTGTGCGCACCGGAGAAGATACTGTGTGGGACAGCGGAAAAATGGAAACCGGCGTATCAACAGGGATTGGTTATGAAGGAGAAGCACTGCAGCCCTGTACCAAATATGAGGTAAAAGCAGAGGTGTGGGATAACCACGGCGGAAAAGCAGAAGCAGAAAGTTCCTTCGAGACAGGCCTTATGGATTCTTTGTATGCAGCATGGGAGGGAGCTGAGTGGATCGGCGCACCGCATGCGACGGTATGCGCGGAAAACCGCGGTGTTTTTACGATCGAGAGTGAATTTCGGATGGAAGGCGGGAAGGGAGAAGCGGGTATCGTCTTTGGAGCCAATGACTTCCGTCTGAACGATCATACGAAAAATGAGCTTGGCATGGAAGGGGAGAACTATATCCGTTATGCTGTGTGCCTTGAGGATGGAGATGCACGCCTCGCAATTTACCGCGTGGGCTATGCGCCGGAGGATACAGCGGAAAAACCGTTTGCCGTTACAAAACTGGTCAACTGGAAAGAGAAAACACAGGAAATCCTGACACCAGAGAATGCCGATGCCTTTCATAAGCTGACCGTAGAGGTTGACGGCAATGTGGCATACGCCTATGTCGACGGCATTCTCGTGGATGCCATTGAAGAGCATGGATTTTTTGGAACGAAAGTATCAGGCCGCCAGCTGAATCCGAGAGGAAATAACGATGTGCTGCCGTATCCGAGACTGAATGAGATCGGATTTTATGCAGGAAAAGGGACGACAGGATATTTTAAGAATCTGACCGTAAGAAACGTAAGAAAACCATCCGCGGAAATTGTTCGTGAGACGCCGGAAGGACGGCTGGATGGGGGAAAAAGTATCTTTGCGGATCAGATTCCGGTGGAAAACGGATACTTTAAAGTAGAAGACAGCCAGATTACGGCAGATCCGTCCCATCATTCAATTCCAATGCTGCGGTCGTGTATTTCCTGCCAGAAAGAGAAAAAACTGGCATCGGCACGCCTTTATATTACTGCGCGCGGTATCTACGACTGCCGGATCAACGGACAGGAGATCACGGAAGATCTGCTGCGTCCGGGTCTGACACAGTATGACCACAGAATGAACTATCAGACATACGATATCACAGGGCTGATGAAACCGGGCCGAAACGGAATCGGCGTGGCGCTGGCATCGGGCTGGTGGAGCGAGGCACAGACCTTTGTGGTGAAGAACTTCAATTACTTTGGAGACAAGGAGAGTCTGCTTGCCAAGGTTGTCATGAAGTACGAGGACGGCAGCCGCGAGGTCTTTGGAACAAATACCGAGGATTGGAAGTATTTCGGAGAAGGTCCTTACCTGTTTTCCAGCTACTTTGCCGGAGAGCAGTACGATGCGCGCCGGGCAGAGGTTTACGAAACTTATTCTCTGCCGGAGTTTGATGACAGCACCTGGGAAAAGCCAGTTGTTGTGGATACCGTCATGATCGAAGAGTTCTGCACGATGCCGGGCTTTGGACGGTCCTGGCCGGCGGTTCATGAGCAGAAGCCGGAATATATCGGTGAGTACGATGCGCCGGTGCGGATTGTAGACCGGAGAACGGCAAAGACGAGAAAAGAGCTGTTCCCGGGTGTGTATCTCTACGATCTGGAACAGGAGATGGCCGGTGTACCGCGGATTACACTGCATGAGAAGGCGGGCACAAAGATCATCATCCGCTATGCGGAGGTGCTTTATCCGGATCTGCCGGAGTATGCCGGAAAAGAAGGCACGATGATGCTGGAAAATTACCGGGATGCGACGAGTACGGATGTTTATATCTGCCGCGGCGGGGAAGAGGTGTTCCAGCCGAAGTTTACCTTCCACGGCTACCGCTATATTGAGATCAGCGGTGTGGAGCATGCGCCGGAGCTGGAAGAAGTAGAGAGTCTTCAGTATTCTTCTGTGACGGAATTCCATGGAAGCCTTACGAGTAGCCATAAACTGCTGAATCGGTTTGCCGAGAATGTTTCCTGGTCACAGAAATGCAACTTTATCAACATTCCGACCGACTGCCGCAGAGAAATGAGCGCATGGGCTGGGCGGGCGATACGCATATTTTCTGCCATACGGCGCTCAACAACAGCAGCCTGAAGAAATTCTATGAGCGGAACCTGCAGGCGATGCGTGATCTGCAGACACCGGAAGGCCAGTACCCGGAGATTGCACCGGTGGGCGGCGGATTCGGCGGCATTACGTATGAGTGTGCGAGTATTTTTATGGCGTGGGAACTGTATGAGCAGTATGGGGATATCCGCACACTGGAGAAATTTTATCCTGGCATGCAGAAATATATGGACTATATGAAGGATAAGGGTCTGCCGGGAACGAAGGTAAATCCGGCGATCGGACCGCTTGGCGACTGGCTGGCACCGGAAGAGACGGATCTGCTGCTTTTATGGAATGCATTCTATTATAAAGAAGCCGATCTGATGAGCCGGATTGCCGGTGCGCTCGGAAGAACAGAGGAGCAGCATCAGTATGAGGCGCTTGCTGCGAAGGTGAAGAAATTCTGGAATGAGACATTTGTACTTCCGGATTCCGGAAAGACCTGCAATGCGGACGGAACGCTGTGTGATACGCAGTGCTCGTATGCAATTGCACTGTCTTATGGTGTGGCAGAAGACAGAAAGAGAATAGGAGAGCATCTGATCCGAAAGACGAGAGCGATCGGCCATACGGTCGGAACGGGATTCTTTGGAACGGGTATTCTGAACCAGATGCTGACCGAGCAGGGCGCTGTGGAGGATGCCTGGAAGATGATGCTGCAGACGGCATTCCCATCGTGGCTGTATCCGGTGACCCAGGGAGCGACGACGATCTGGGAGCACTGGGATTCCTACACGAAGGAAAAAGGCTTCGGCGGACAGAATGCGATGAACTCGTTCAATCATTATTCTCTCGGAAGCGTTCTTTCCTGGCTGTATCACACGGGACTTGGTATCCAGAGAGACGAGACAAAACCGGGTTATCAGCACATTCTGCTGAAACCGCAGCCGGGCCCGCTCGAGTTTATGAAAGGTTCCGTAAACAGCCCGTACGGCGTGATTTCTGCCGGATGGGAGCGGAAAGGTGACAAAATAGAGTATCAGGTTACGATTCCGGTCAATACAACGGCAACCCTGTTTAAAAACACGCAGGATCCGGCGGATACCGTGGAACTGGGAAGCGGAACGTATACTTTTATGCTGTAAAAAGAAAACCCGAAAGGCTCCGGCAAAGAAATGGGAGACTTTCGGGCGGAAAGAGAAACGCTGTCGGAGAGAAGAGAACTCCGGCAGCGTTTTCTTTGTCATGTTTATTTTTCGGCAGTCATGTGCAGATGACGTTTGATCGCTTCAAAGCTTTCCTGGCTGATGACATGCTCGATGCGGCAGGCATCTTCCGTGGCGGTCTGCTCATCAACACCAAGGCTCATCAGGCCGCGGGAGAGGAGCTGGTGGCGCTCATAGATCATCTCTGCGATCGCGCGTCCGCTGTCGGTCAGGTAGATGTAGCCTTCCGGCGTTACGCGGATCTGCTCTTTTTCTCTTAAGTTTTTCATGGCAACGCTGACACTTGATTTTTTAAAGCCAAGTTCTTCTGCAATATCAACACCGCGTACAACGGGTTTTTTCTGACTTAAGACTAAAATAGTTTCCAAATAATTTTCTGCGGATTCGTTCGTTTTCAGCAAGATGTTCACCTCGTTTTTCTAAATAGCTGAAGATTCATAAATATATATACATATAGAATAGCATATTTTTCAGAATAGGGCAATGATGGTTTTTGATGGTTTTTCTTAATTTCAGAAAAGTTGTAAGATTTCAGAAAAAAGACAATGAGGATAGAAGAAGAAAAGCAAGATAAAAGATGACAGGGGGCAAAAAGAGAGGTAAAATAGGAAAAAACAATGAAATTTAGATGGAGGTTAGAGCATACCATGGAACAGGTGATAAAGAAAAGACTGCAGCAGGTGATGGATGCGTCCGTTGCAAAAGGAGAGACACCGGGCTGTCTTCTGATGGTGATCAAAGACGGAGAAGAGCAGGTTTATCTGGAGAGCGGATATGCGGATATCGAAGCGAAAAAGCCGGTTTCCCGCGATAATATTTTCCGTCTCTACTCCATGAGCAAGCCGATTACCGCGACGGCCATGATGATTCTGGTAGAGCGCGGAATCGTCGATCTGGCGGATCCGGTCAGCAAGTATCTGCCGGGCTTCCGGAACCCGGTTGTATGTACAGCGGATGAGAAGATAGAAAAAGCGGAGCGGGAGATCCTTCTGGAGGATATTATGAATATGACATCCGGGCTGACGTACGGCGGAACGGATGAGACGGGACGGCAGACCGATGCACTTTTTCAGGAGGTGATCCACGGACTTAAGGAAGAAAACGGCGGAACGATCAGTACAGTAGAATTTGCAAACCGTCTTGGAAAAGTCCCGCTTCTGTATCAGCCGGGCCAGTCCTGGAGTTATGGAACGTCGGCGGATGTCGTAGGTGCGGTGATTGAGGTGGCAAGCGGCATGCGCTTTGGGGATTTTCTGAAAAAAGAAATTTTCGAGCCGCTCGGCATGAACGATACCGATTTCTGGGTTCCGGCAGAAAAGCAGGATCGTCTGGCGAAGGTGTATGACTGCAGGGAGGGACAGCCGTCTGTCCGTTATCTGGACAATAACCTTGGCATTCAGAACGATATGGCGTACCGCCCGGCATATGAGGCAGGCGGAGCAGGCCTTGCATCTACCATCGACGATTATGCGAAATTTACGCAGATGCTGCTGAACGGCGGCACCTACAACGGTGTACAGATTCTCCGTCCGGCGACGGTAAAATTTCTGGGAGGCCACACATTAAGCGCAGTACAGCAGGCAGGCTTTGATAACTGGATCGGCCTGGAAGGATTTTCCTACGGAAATCTGATGCGTGTTCTGGTAGATCCGACGCGTGCGGTAACGCTGGGAAGCAAGGGCGAGTTCGGCTGGGACGGCTGGCTTGGATGCTACATGGAAGTCGTGCCGGAGCAGAATATGACATTTCTGATGATGACCCAGAAAAAAGATGCCGGAACGTACACCCTGTCCCGGAAGATCCGAAATATTATTTTCAGCGAATAACTTTTCATGAGAGTGATTCTCAAGTAAGGCCTTCCGGCCCGTCAGATCAGACGAAAAAAGTGCCGGAAAAGAAACAACTTAACGAATCAGACGGAACATATGAGCAAATTGCTGTAAAACTACGTCGAATTTTGTCTAAAACGGATATTTGCAGTGAGACAGATGTATGCTATTTTAGTGTCAGTCGAAAATGAAGGCGATTTCATTACTACTTTCAGAAAAAACAGCAAAAAAGGAATATCGTGTAAGCTTTTGACCGATTTTGAAGGAAATAAAAGAAAGAATTCAAAATCATGAAAAAAAGACCAAAAAGCAGAAAGGATGCAGAAAATATGATTTCGTTACCGTTAAAGTTTGATGAAGTAGAGAGTGTAGAAGAATTTGTAAATATGGTGAAACGCCTGGATTACGACGTTG
Organism: Blautia sp. OF03-13; assembly: GCF_003460685.1. NCBI lineage: Bacteria > Bacillati > Bacillota > Clostridia > Lachnospirales > Lachnospiraceae > Blautia > Blautia sp. OF03-13. The sequence goes on from NZ_QTVR01000020.1 coordinate 7,211, forward strand.
ACGTAAAAATAGGACGATGCGTCTTTGATGCGAAATCCCTGATGAGTGTCCTGATGATCGCCGGAAACCCGGATGCGGTTGTGGAAGCCCATACGAACGATATCGAAGCATTTAAAAAGAAATTTAAGGATTACCTTCAGTAAGAAAAAAAGTCGGAAAGGCACTGTGTGTAAGATGCATGGTGTCTTTTTTGATGCACGAAAAAGCGGGTGAAGTATCTTGCCGGGGAGACGTGTGCATGGTAAAATAAAGTCTATTGGGATGGAAATAAGAGAATCAAAAGAACGGGCTGATGTAGAAGAAGTTTTTCGTAAAAAAGGAGGCACAAAGTGGAAGAAGAGAAACTGGAAAGAAGCATCAGAAAATCAGAGATTCCCGGACTTACGAGGGAAGAGGAGGAAGCACAGCTTGCGAAGGTGATCGGGATTGCCGAGCAGAATCTGGAACAGGCGAAGGCGGATATCCGGTCGGCGAATGAGGATCTGGCGGATCTGATGGAGACGTATGACGCAAAAGAGGCGGAAGGCCTGGCGCTCTGGAACAACGCGACGGCGAAGCTGAATGCGTACCAGCACGGCATGGCGCGGCTGGAAAAAGCGAGAAAGAAGCCGTATTTCGGGCGGATTGATTTTCAGGATCCGCGGCTTTCGTTTTTAGAGTCCTATTACATCGGGCGCGTCGGCATTTCCGATGAGAAGGCGGAACCGGTTGTGCTGGACTGGCGGGCGCCGATTTCCTCCGTCTATTATGAGAACAGCACCGGGCCGTGCAGCTATACGGTGAGTTCAGAGGGTACTTTTTCGATTGATCTGAAAAGAAAGCGGACGTATGAGATTGAAAATGACCATCTGAAAGACTTTTTTGATTCCGATGTGGTAGCGAACGATGAGCTGCTGACAAAGTATCTGGCGAAGAACAAAAAAGCGGTGCTCGGTGAGATCATTGCGACGATCCAGCAGGAGCAGAACCTCATTATCCGCAGATCCCCGAAGACGAATCTGATCGTACAGGGCGTGGCTGGTTCCGGAAAGACGACGGTGGCGATGCACCGGATTTCGTACATCCTCTATAATTACGAGGAGGACTTCCGGCCGGAGGATTTCTATATCATTGGAAGCAACCGCATTCTGCTGAACTACATTACCAGCGTTCTGCCGGAACTCGATGTGTACGGCATCCGTCAGATGACGATGGAGCAGCTTTTTATCCGGCTTCTGTACGAGGACTGGGACGAAGAAAAGTACACGGTACACACCATCGACCGCGCGGATGAGAAAAACAGCATAAAGGGCGGAAGCGGCTGGTTTTTCGATCTGGAAAATTTCTGCCGTACGTACGAGGCAGAGCAGATTCCGCGGGAGCCGGTGCGGCTGGAAAAAACGGGAACATTGCTTCTGGACGCCGAGTATATTGATAACTATTGCAGGGAGCAGTCCACACTTTCCATGGAAGGAAAGATGTGCATGCTGAACGAGATCCTGCTGGCAAAATTTGAGAACGAGGTTTCGGGAAAAGAAGTGACGTTTCCGGCGCGCGAAAAAAAGGCGCTGAAGCGGAAATACGAGAAATATTTTGGAGATGGAAAATGGCGGGGATCCATTTTTGATCTCTATTTACAGTTTCTGGAGCAGCAGGAGGAGAAAGGAAAAGCGGTGGAAGTGCCGGAAAACTCCTTTGATGTCTATGATCTGGCGGCGCTGGCATACCTCTATAAGCGGATCAAGGAAAACGATCCCGTGCGCGAGGCGAGCCATGTGGTCATCGACGAGGCGCAGGATTTCGGGATGATGGCGTACCAGGTGCTTCATTACTGTCTGCGTGACTGTACGTATACCATTATGGGAGATACGTCGCAGAATATCCATTTTTCCTACGGCCTGAACGACTGGGAGGAGCTGAAAAAGCTGATTCTGACCGGCACGTACGATGCGTTCGGCGTTCTGCGGAAGAGTTACCGGAATACGGTGGAGATCTCCGATTTTGCAAACGAGATTCTGCGGCATGGGGACTTTGCGATCTATCCGGTGGAGCCGGTGCTGCGGCACGGAACGGCGGTGCGGAAAGAAGCATTTGACGATGAAGAGGCGCTGCTCGCCGCGGGTGTTCAGACAATCAAGACATGGCAGGCGCAGGGATATGAGACGATTGCCGTTGTATGCCGGGATGAGGCAGAAGCGGCGGATACGGCGCGGAAGCTGAAACAATACGTGCCGGTTGTGGAGGAGGATCTCGAGACGGCAGAGTTCGGCGAGGGCGTGATGGTGCTCCCGGTGGCATATACGAAAGGTCTTGAGTTCGATGCGGTGCTGCTTCTTGATCCGACGGAAGAAAAATATCCTGAAAATGACGGGCAGGTGAAGCTGCTTTACGTGGCGGCGACGCGGGCACTGCATGAGCTGGCGGTGCTGTATACAGGAGAACTGACGGGAATCCTTGCCAAAGAAGCGCCGAAGGGCCGTCACAATCAGGAATTTGCCATGGAGACGCTGACGAAGGCGAAAGAGTATGAGAAGGTTTCGCTGACGCAGAAGGAGGTGCGTGAGGAGAACCGCGCGATCGGCATTCAGGAGATGGACGAGCGGAACAGCCATGGACCGAAACGGATTGTGATCAAGCCGGAGCAGAGGCCGGGAATGGCGCTTGGAAATACAAGCACGACCGGAACAGCGGTGATGGCAAAAGGCAGTACGGCAACGCGGAGGGCTGCGGTAGAAACGGGAGAAGAAATTGCCGCAAAGACAATGCAGCAGCGTGCACCGGAAGGGGTGTCATCTATTTTTGCTGGTGCGGCTTATCATGGAAAGGCAGGCGGCAAAGCGCCGGGAAGCAGACGGAGTGCAGGAACACAGGCAGGAATGCAATATGGAATGGGCACGGCCGGAGTGCAGAGTGCAAAAAGACCGGGCGGAGCAGGTATGGTACCAGGAGAAGCCGAGAAGACGGAGCGCCTGAATACCTCACCTTACGCTTTCGGTGCAATCCCGGAAAACGAGCTGCTGCGCATCAAGGGCCATTCGAAGATCAAGTGTGCGGTGAAATGGGCGAAGAAAGGAAAATCGGCGGTTGAGATTGCCAGCATGTACGGCATCTTACGCATCACCCCGATCGCGCCGGAGGTGATCCGCATCAGTTTCGTAAAGAGTGTGACCGCAAAAGTGCAGGACACGTACTGGAAGCCGAGGCAGACACCGCGTTTTCGTGGAGTGCGAAAGAATCGAAGACGGCGGTTCTGGTCGAGACGGAAAAGCTGCGCGTCATGGTAGAAAAAAAGGACGGCGCGGTGCAGTTCCTGACGCCGGACAACAAACCAATCCTTTCCGAGAAGCGTGACGAGCCGCGCATGATCGACGGCGGCATGACATGGACGTTCTTCGACTGGAGCGGTTCCGAAAAGCTGAAAGCAAAAGGCATTCTTTCGACCGAGTGGCTGGATCTGACCGCGAGGGCGCGCTACGTCTCTTTTGGCGGAAAGCAGGCGCGGATGCCGCTGCTTGTTTCGAACCGCGGCTACGGCATTGCGGCCGCCGCGTCCCGGACGGCACTGCTGTGCAATGTACGGACGTTTGGAACGTATCTTCACACCGCAGGGGACGGACAGATTGATTATTACTTCATTCTCGGAAAAGACCGGGAGGAAATTGTAAAACAGTATAAAGAGCTATAAAAGGAGCAGACATTTTATGAAAACTCTGGTAATTGCAGAAAAACCATCCGTGGCACGCGACATTGCGCGCGTACTGGGGTGCAGCAAAAAAGAAAACGGAGCGCTGGAGGGAAACAAGTATATCGTTACCTGGGCGCTCGGCCATCTGGTGACGTTAAAAGATCCGGAAGACTATGACAAAAAGTATAAGGAATGGAATATGGCAGTTCTGCCGATGATGCCGGAAAAACTGCAGATCAAGGTCATTCCGCAGACGGGAAAACAGTACCATGCGGTGACGACACAGCTTGCGCGGAAGGACGTGAATGAGATTGTCATTGCAACCGATGCCGGACGCGAGGGTGAGCTGGTGGCGCGGTGGATTCTCGACAAAGCACATAACCAGAAGCCGTGTAAGCGTCTCTGGATTTCCTCTGTGACGGACAAGGCGATCCGTGAGGGTTTTGCCAATCTGAAGGATGCGAAAGAGTACGACAATCTCTACCGCGCTGCCGTTTCCCGTGCCGAGGCGGACTGGCTCGTCGGCATCAATGCGACGCGAGCGCTGACCTGTAAATACAATGCACAGCTTTCCTGCGGCCGTGTGCAGACGCCGACACTTGCCATGATCGCACAGCGCGAGCAGGAAATCCGTGAATTTGTCCCGAAACCGTATTACACGGTGACGGCCGCGGCGGGCGGTGTGGTCTACACCTGGAAAGATGAAAAATCGGGCGGCACAAGAATCTCCGATCCGGAAAAGGCAAAGCAGATCGCAGAGAAGGCAAAACGGTATCCGCTTGTCTTACAGAACGTAGAAAAGAAGAAAAAGCAGAAAGAAGCGCCATTGCTCTACGATCTGACGGAGCTGCAGCGCGATGCGAGCGCACGGTTCGGCTATTCGGCAAAACAGACGCTGAATCTGATGCAGAGCCTCTATGAGACCCATAAAGTCCTTACGTATCCGCGGACAGATTCACGGTATCTGACGAAAGATATTGTGCCGACGTTAAAAGAGCGGCTGGATGCGGTCAGCATCGGCCCGTACAAAGCACTGGCCCAGCAGGCGAAGCGCAGTCCGCTGAACGGAAAGCTCTTCTTTGTCAATGATGCGAAGGTTTCCGATCACCATGCCATTATCCCGACGGAGCAGTACGTGCAGTTATCCGCACTCTCGAACGAGGAGCGCCGCATTTATGATCTTGTTGTGCGCCGCTTTCTTGCGGTACTGCTGCCGCCGTGTGTATATGAAGAGACGGTGATCCAGGCTTCCATCGAAAAGGAATGCTTTACTGCGCGCGGAAAGCGCATGGTCGAGAAAGGCTGGCAGGAGGCGTACGAGGATAACCGGTACGACGAAGAGGATGAGGCGAAAGAAGAGGTGCGGGAGCAGAATCTGCCGCTTCTGGAGGCAGGCATGAAGATCGGGCAGCCGAAGATCAGTCTCCGCGAAGGAAAGACAAAACCTCCGGCACGCTTCACGGAAGGCACGCTGCTCTCCGCGATGGAAAATCCGGTCCGCTACATGGAAAACCGCGACAGCAGCCTGGTAAAAACGATCGGTGAGGCGGGCGGCCTTGGAACGGTTGCGACCCGTGCGGATATCATCGAGAAGCTGTTCCGCAGCTTTCTGCTGGAGAAAAAAGGCAATGAGATCTATCTGACCTCGAAAGCACGCCAGCTTCTGAAGCTGGTTCCGGCGGATTTGAAAAAGCCGGAGCTGACGGCAAGCTGGGAGATGCAGTTAAACGACATTGCAAAGGGAAAGAAGCGGCGCGATGTGTTTATGGAGGAGATCCGCAGCTACACGGTGGAACTGATCGATGAGATCAAGACGGAAGAGGGAACGTTCCGCCACGACAACCTGACGAACAAGAAGTGCCCGAACTGCGGAAAACGGCTGCTTGCGGTGAATGGAAAGAACGCAAAACTGCTCGTCTGCCAGGACAGAGAGTGCGGCTACCGCGAGACGGTTTCCCGCACGACGAATGCGAGATGCCCGGTCTGCCATAAGCGCATGGAGATGATCGGAAAGGGCGAGGATGCGACGTTTGTCTGCGCCTGCGGCCACAAAGAGCGCATGACAAAATTCCAGGAGCGCCGCAAAAAAGAGGGCGGCGGCGTGACGAAGCGCGATGTGGCAGCTTATATGAAGAAACAGAAAAAAGAGGCCGAAGAGCCGGTGAACAATGCGTTTGCCGCGGCATTAAAAGGAATTAAATTATAAAAAAGGGAGCGAGTTCTGCCGAAAATCAAAAAACGGCGGAACCCGCTTCTTTTGTTAAAATCGTTGAGGAAAAGGTCAAAAAAAGTGATTGTTTTATGCAGAGTTATGCCGTAAAATAGAAACAAATGATATAAGAAACAGGAAAATTCTGAAAATAACAACAGGGAGGTTTTTCAATGAAACAGACGGATCTGGAAAAACTGCTGGCGGATATGTCGCTGAAAGAGAAAGTAGATCAGATGCTTCAGTTAAGCGGAGCATTTTACCTCGGGGATGAAAACAGCGTCCTGACCGGCCCGGCAAATGACATGGGAATCGGAAAAGAGGACCTGGAGATGGCCGGTTCCATTCTCGGTGCAGCCGGTGCCGATACGATGAAAAAACTGCAGGATGACTACATGGCAAAACAGCCGCATCACATCCCGATGCTGTTCATGATGGATGTCATTCACGGCATGAAGACCATTTTCCCGGCGCCGCTGGCGCAGGGAGCCACTTTTGATCCGGAGCTCTCCGGCGAGTGCGCGTCTGCAGCCGCAAAAGAAGCATCCGCGGCCGGACTTCACGTTACCTTTTCTCCGATGGTTGACCTTGTGCGCGATGCGAGATGGGGCCGCGTTGTGGAATCCACAGGCGAAGATCCGTACCTGAACAGCCGCTTTTCCGAGGCGATCGTAAAAGGCTTCCAGGGAGATGATTTAAAAACACCGGGAAAAGTTGCCTCCTGCATCAAACACTTTGCAGGCTACGGCGGAGCAGTCGCAGGAAGAGATTACAACACCGTAGAGCTCTCAGAGCATACCTTCCGTGAATTCTATCTTCCGGCATACAAAGCAGGCATCGATGCGGGCGCAGCGATGGTGATGACATCATTCAACACGATCAACGGCGTTCCGGCGAGCACCAACAAATGGCTGATGCGCGATATCCTGCGCGGCGAGATGGGATTTGACGGCGTGCTGATTTCTGACTTTGCAGCCATTCTGGAAACCGTTGCCCACAGAAGCTCGAAAGATGCCGCCGATGCAGCGAAAAAAGCGCTGGAGGCAGGCGTGGATATTGATATGATGACATCCGTTTACGCCGCAAACCTCTGCCGTCTCGTAGAAGAAGGTGAAGTGGACGAGCATCTGATTGACGAGTGCTGCCTGCGGATTCTGGAGCTGAAAAACAAACTGGGACTGTTTGAAAATCCATATAAAGATGCAGATGCCGAGAAAGAGAAAGCATACAACCTCTGCCCGGAGCACCGTGCACTGGCGAAAAAAGCAGCGGAGGAATCCTTCGTCCTGCTGAAAAACGACGGCGTACTGCCGCTTGACACTTCGAAAAAAATCGCATTTGTCGGCCCGTATACCAACAATCATGAAATCAAGAGCAGCTGGTCCTTCACCGGCGACAGCAAGGACTGCGTGACGATTCAGAAAGCAGCCGAGAAAGTCTTCGACGCATCACGCACCACGTATGCAGAAGGATGCCCGGTTATCGGAAACGATGTGGAGCTGATCGGATTTACCGAGACGACACCGAAAAAATACAGTGAGGAAGAGCTTGCTGCCATGGAGCAGAGCGCACTACAGGCAGCAAAAGAGGCCGATCTCGTGGTAATGCCGATGGGTGAGCATTATCTGCAGAGCGGCGAGGCGACCAGCCGTGCCATGATCGATGTGCCGGAAATCCAGATGGAGCTGTTCCACAAAGTGCTGGCCGTTAACCCGAATGTGGTTGTCGTTCTGTTCAACGGCCGCCCGCTGGATCTGCGGGAAATCAGCGCTAAAGCAAAAGCCATTCTCGAGGTATGGTTCCCGGGAACCGAGGGCGGAAGCGCTGTTGTGGATGTCCTGACCGGAAAGAAAAATCCGTCTGGCAAGCTGCCGATGAGCTTCCCATACTGCGTGGGCCAGGCACCGGTCAGCTACAACGAGTATTCCACCGGAAGACCGAATCTGCCGGGCATGAAAGAGCGGTTCCGTTCCAAATATCTTGACATTCCGAATGCACCGCTGTATCCGTTCGGCTATGGTCTTTCCTACACGACATTTGCCGTTTCGGATGTCGTGCTTGACCAGAACGAGATGGATAAGAATGGCAGAATTGCAGCAAAAGTAACCGTGAAGAATACCGGTGATGCTGCAGGCTGCGAGGTTGTTCAGCTGTACATCCGCGATGATTATTCCGATGTGGTTCGTCCGGTGAAAGAGCTGAAAGGTTTCCGGAAAGTAGAGCTTGCCCCGGGTGAGGAGCAGGAGGTTACGTTCTATATTACCGAAGAGGATCTGCGCTACTACCGGCTCGACGGAACCTTCGGCAGCGAGCCGGGTACCTTTACGGTGATGATCGGCAACAGCAGCACGACGGAAAACAGTGCAGTATTTACTTTAACACCAGTAGACAAGAAGTCCCCCGCTTCTAAAGCGGTGGGATGAATTGTTAAAAGAAACATAACGGCAGTGGCAGGCGGAGAGAAATCGGTATCCTCCACTGACATGAGGCAAATCACAGTCGAACTATTCTCGACATGTCAGACTCCGTGAAAATACCTACTGTGAGTTGAAACAAAATAAATTGGGAAAAGAAGGGTGAAATTTATGGAGAAAACAACGAAAAACGGAATCCACCGGATCCGCCAGGAGGGCGGAAAAACGATCGCCTGGGCAGAGGAGTCCGGAGTTAAGGTACTGGAAAAAGACGGGTATTACTTTAAAGACCTGGCAAAAACCGGCGAACTGCTGCCGTATGAGAACTGGCGCCTCTCCGATGAGGAGAGAGCCGCAGACCTTGCGGGCCGTCTTTCCATCGAGGAGATCGCTGGCCTTATGCTGTACTCACCGCACCAGGCCGTACCGCCGATGCCGGGCGGTCCGTTCCAGGGAACGTTTGACGGAAAAACGTATCTGGAATCCGGCAAAGAACCGTATGCGATTTCAGATCAGCAGAAAGAATTTCTGGAGGACGAGCATATCCGCCATATCCTGCTGACGAACGTGGAAAGCCCGGAGATTTCCGCAAAATGGAGCAATGAGCTGCAGAAACGGGCAGAGACACTGCCGTATGGTATTCCGATCAACCTCTCCTCTGATCCGCGGAATGGAGCAAAGGATTCTGGCGCAGAGTTCAAGAGCGGCGGAAACGAGATCAGCAAATGGCCGGAGGGTGTCGGCTTTGCAGCATGCTTTGACCCGGAAGTAGCCGGACAGTTTGCAAAGGATGCCTCCCGTGAGTACCGGGCACTCGGCATCACAACGGCACTCGGACCGCAGATCGACCTCTGCACCGAGCCGAGATGGATGCGCTTTGTCGATACGTTAGGCGAAGAAGTGGAGATGTCCAAAAAGCTTACCAAAGCGTACTGTGACGGTATGCAGACAACGGAAGGGGAAGCAGACGGCTGGGGAAAAGACAGCGTCAACACGATGGTCAAACACTGGCCGGGCGGCGGCACCGGAGAGGCCGGACGCGATGCACACTATGCATTCGGACAGTTTGCCGTTTATCCGACCGGAAATTTTGAGGAGCATTTAAAACCGTTTACCGAGGCAGCCTTCCACCTGGACGGACCGACCGACTGCGCATCCGCGGTTATGCCGTACTACACCGTATCCTACGGCGTGGACAAGAAAAACGGCAAGAACGTCGGAAACTCCTACAGCGAGTACCTGATCAAGGATCTGCTGCGCGGAAAATATGAATTTAAAGGCATTGTCTGCACCGACTGGGGCATCACCCAGGATCCGGAGAAGACGATTGAGGGATTTGGAAGCCGCTGCTACGGCGTGCAGGATATGACCGAGGCAGAACGGTGTCTGCTGGCGATCACAAACGGCGTTGACCAGTTCGGCGGAAACAGCGAGTCCGGTCCGATTGTCGAGGCGTATAAGATCGGCTGTGAGAAATACGGCGAGAAAGCGATGCGTGAGCGCATGGAGCTGTCCGCCAAACGTCTTCTGATCAACATTTTCCACTGCGGCTTGTTTGAGGACCCGTATCTTGATCCGGAAGAATCCGCAAAGATTGTAGGATGCGAAGAGTTCTGCCGCCATGGCTATGAGGCACAGCAGAAATCCATCGTCCTGCTGAAAAACAGTGCGAAACGCGCACCGGAAGGACAGAAGGGTGTGCTTCCGCTGAAGAAAGGTTTGAAGGTTTATATTCCGGAGAGAAAGATCGGACCGTCCAAAGCGTTCTTCCGCATCGATCTGCCGGCAAAAACCGAAGATCCGCTGCCGGATGGACTGCCGTCCAAGTACGGTACACGCGTATCATCACCGGAGGAGGCCGATGTGGCGCTGGTATTTGTCGAAAGCCCGGCATGCAACCCGTATTCCACCGAAGATCTTGCGAACGGCGGCAACGGCTATCTGCCGATTACACTGCAGTACCGCCCGTATACGGCGAAAAAAGCGCGTGAGGTGAGCATTGCCGGCGGTGATTTCCGCGAGAATTTCACGAACCGCAGCTATTTTGGAAAGACAAACACTGCCTACAACGAGGCTGATCTCGACAATATTCTCGAATGCCGCCGCGCGATGGGCGACAAGCCGGTGATCGTCTGCGCAACCGTCAACAACCCGATGGTGATGCATGAATTTGAAGCCGAAGCCGATGCGATCGTCGCAGAGTTCGGTGTTTCGAGAGCCGCTGTGCTCGACGTTGTCTTCGGCGGTTACAACCCGACCGGCCGTCTGCCGATCCAGATGCCGAAGGATATGGATGCGGTTGAGGAGCAGAGCGAGGACCGTGCGTTGGATATGGAAACCTATATTGACAGCGAAGGACATAACTATGACTACGGTTATGGCATGAATTACGAAGGCGTTCTTCCTGCATGGAAAAAGTAAAAGAATAACAGAAAACCTGATCGGCACCGGGACCGCGTGTGTTTCGGTGCCGATATTGGAAACAAAAGACAGAATAAGGAGGACTTAAAAAGAGATGATTGTTCCAAAATATTTCGAAGATTTCGATCACCTGCATGTGAATACCATGCCGAACCGTGCCTACTACATTCCGGCATCCCGCCGCATGGAGGATCTGGTGGAGAACCGGGAGGCGTCGGACCGCTTTTTCCTGCTTTCCGGCGACTGGAAATTTCGCTATTTTACCAGTGTTTACGATGTAAAAGAGGAGTTTTTCGCAGAAGGATACGACACTTCTGCATTCGAGACGATTCCGGTGCCGTCCGTCTGGCAGAATTATGGCCATGACCACCATCAGTATACGAACGTCCGCTACCCGTTCCCGGTGGATCCGCCGTATGTGCCGTATGAGAACCCGTGCGGTGCGTACGTGAGAACGTTCGAGTGGAAAAAACAGGAGGAAGCACCGAGGGCATTCCTGAATTTTGAGGGCGTGGATTCCTGTTTCTACGTGTGGATGAACGGCAGCTTCGTCGGCTACAGCCAGGTGTCTCATTCTACGAGTGAATTTGATGTAACAGACTTCTTAAAAGATGGCACCAACACCATCGCCGTACTGGTGCTGAAATGGTGCGATGGAAGCTATCTCGAGGATCAGGACAAATTTCGCATGAGCGGCATTTTCCGCGATGTCTATCTGCTTGCAAGACCAGAAAAAGGCATCCGCGATTACTTTGTAAAGGCAGCGCCGGATGCATCGTACCAGAATGGAGAAGTTTCGATTGCGATTACCTGGAATGACGGGGAACCGCAGGAAGGAACGGCAAAGCTGTTTGATGCAGAAAATCATCTTGTGGCAGAGGCAGCGTTTGACGGCGATACGGTTCAGATGCATGTAAAAGATGCACATCTGTGGAATGCCGAGGAGCCGTATCTGTATACGCTGGTGCTGGAGACGGCGGGTGAGGTGATCAATGATCATGTCGGCATCCGTGAGATCCACGCGAAGGACGGTGTGCTGTACCTGAACGGCGTGAAGATCAAATTCCACGGAACAAACCGCCACGACAGCGATCCGGTGACGGGATTTGCAATCAGCCTTGCACAGATCAAAAAAGATCTGAAGGTAATGAAAGAGCACAACATCAATGCGATCCGGACCAGCCATTACCCGAATGCGCCGTACTGTTATCAGCTTTATGACCGTCTCGGTTTTATGTCATCGATGAGGCGGACAATGAGAGTCACGGCACAGAGGAAATTTATGCGAATTACACGAGCTGGGAAGAGTATGCGAAGAACTGGAATAAACTAATTGCGAACAATCCGGTATTTACCGAGGCAACCGTAGACCGCACACAGCGTTGCGTAGAGCGCGATAAAAACCGCCCGAGCGTTGTCATCTGGTCGATGGGAAATGAGTGCGCATACGGCTGTACCTTCGAGGCGGCCTTAAAGTGGACGAAGGAATTTGATCCGACGCGTCTGACGCACTATGAGTCGGCACGGTATGTGGATGATCCGAAGAAATACGATTACAGCAACCTCGACCTCTACAGCCGCATGTATCCATCACTCGAGGAGATCAAAAAAGAGCTGGTGGAGTACGGGGATAAGCCGTATATCATGTGCGAATACTGCCATGCGATGGGCAACGGCCCGGGAGATCTTGAAGATTACTTTGAACTGATCCACAGCGAGGAGAAGATGTGCGGCGGCTTTATCTGGGAGTGGTGCGACCACGCGATTGATATGGGAAAAACGATCGAGGGAAAGAAGATGTACGCGTACGGCGGCGACCACAACGAGTATCCGCACGACGGCAACTTCTGCATGGACGGACTTGTTTATCCGGACCGCACACCGCATACGGGTCTGATGGAATTTAAAAACGTGTATCGTCCGGTGCGCGTGACGGGATATGATGCCGAAAAGGGTACACTGACCATCAAAAACTATATGAATTTTGTGAATCTGAAAGATTACGCTGTGCTCGGCTATGAAGTGCTTGTGGACGGTGAAGTGACGGAGAGCGGCAAGATTACAGATGAAGCACTGCTGGAGCTTGCGGCAGGCTGTGAGAAGACGATTCCGCTTGCCATTTCCGTGTCGGAGCAGGGAAAATGTGCGCTGAAGGTTACCTGGTATCAGAAACAGGCCACTGAGGTGCTGCCGGAGCAGTTCGAACTGGGATTTGAAGAAGTTCCGGTGAAAACGAAAGATAATCAGAACCAGAAGGCAAAAGAGATGATGAAGCGCCCGGATGGAACGGCTTCGTTTGGATGGAAAGAGGACGATCATTATCTGACGGTATCGACGGAACAGTTCAGCTATACCTATAATAAGTTCACCGGCCTGTTCGAGGAAATGTGCTATGCCAACCAGAATCTGCTCGACCGCCCGATGGAGCTGAACATCTGGCGTGCGCCGACAGACAATGACCGCAATATCAAGAATACCTGGATGCGTGCTCAGTATGACCGCACCGTGACGCGGGCGTATGAGACAACGGCAAAAGAAGAAAACGGCTGCGTGGAGATCGAGACAAGCTATTCGATTTCGTCGCCGGCTCTGCAGCGGATCCTTGCAGGTGTGATCAAATGGACAATTTATAGCGACGGAACGACCGATGTCCATGTAGAAGCAAAGAAAGACCCGGTATTCTCGGTTCTGCCGCGTTTTGGCCTGCGCCTGTTCCTGCCGAAATCGTTTGCAAAACTGACCTACTGCGGTCTCGGTCCGGTGGAGAGCTACGTGGATAAGCACCAGGCAAGCTATCACGGCGTTTTCCACAGCACACCGGCAGAACAGCAGGAAGACTATATCCGCCCGCAGGAGAACGGCAGCCACTACGACTGCGATTATGCAAGTCTTGCCAGTGATCGTGCGGTATTGACGGCAGTGGGCGAGAAAACCTTCTCATTCCAGGCATCTATTTACACGCAGGAGGAGCTGACCGCGAAAGCCCACAACTATGAGCTTCGGCCGTGCGGAAGCACTGTTTTCTGCATCGACTACCGCCAGGCCGGGATCGGATCGGCAAGCTGCGGACCGATGCTGCTGGAAAAATATCAGCTGAAAGAAACCGAAATCAGCTTCGATGTGCGGCTGAAACCGGAACTGCTGTAAAGTGTAGAATTTGAAAAATAAGAAAAGCGCTGTGCCCTCTCTCTGAAAGGTGAGGGAACGGCGCCTTTTTATATGATGTACAAAAAAGTCTTGATAAACCTATTGAGTTGCTATGAATATAGAATTATAATGAACGAAATTATAATTCAAATCCAATCCAGGTGATTCTGGAAAGAGAAAAGGGAAGGAGAAAATTAAGCATGAGTGAAATTACAAGAGATGAGGCATTTACTTTATTAAAAAAATACAACAAAGATCCCTTCCATATTCAGCATGCGCTTACCGTAGAGGCCGTGATGAAATGGTATGCAAGAGAGCTTGGCTATGGGGCAGAAGAGGAGCACTGGGGTATTGTCGGACTGCTGCATGACATTGATTTTGAGCTGTATCCGGCAGAGCACTGCCTGAAAGCACCGGAGCTTCTGCGGGAAGGCGGCGTGTCGGAAGATATCATTCATGGTGTCGTTTCCCATGGCTGCGGCATTACCATTGAGTGCGGCGTCACACTGGATGTGGAGCCGGTGCATGAGATGGAAAAAGTTCTGTTTGCAGCAGATGAGCTGACGGGACTGATCTGGGCAGCTGCGTTGATGCGGCCTTCGAAGAGCACAAAAGACATGGAACTGAAATCCTTAAAGAAGAAATATAAGAGCAAAGGCTTTGCAGCAGGATGTTCGAGAGAGGTCATTGAGAGGGGCGCCGATCAGCTTGGCTGGCCGCTGGAAAAATTACTGACCATGACCCTGCAGGCAATGGCCGACAGCGAGGATGAGATCAACCGGGAAGTGGAAGCGGAACAGAACGCATAAAAAAGAGAAGGACGGTTCAGTGCGCGGAAATCAACATGGAACCATTGCATCAATGTTGGCAGGAAAACTGCCCGAGTTTCAGTACAAAAACTGGAATTCGGGCAGTTTCTGCGTTGCCAAGCATATCAATAATTGGTCCAGAGGAAAGAAACAGTTTAGCAGATTATGCATGGCGCATTTTTTTCCAGACGTTACCATATTTTTGGGGGTCAGACGGTAAAATTCCACATGATTTCCAATAAATTTCTGAACCAGAGCAACGGTTCGTCCTGTTATAAAGGCACAGAAGAAAGTACCGATGCCGATTCCATAAAGATGATGAAGGATCAAAAGGGAAAGAAGTACGGTCGTTGTCAGACAGGTGAGGTCGAACGTTGTCTTGATCCAGTGGTACTTTTTGTGCAGCAGTTCAGACAGATCGCGCGGAAAAATATCGGTCGGGACAATCGGCATCGTGGAAAACGGCTTCGGCATTTCCATCCTCCCCTACATGGACATCGTCCGCCTCCACCACATCACTGCAATCCCGGTGCAGACCTCAAGCTGGAAATCAAAATTCTACATTGCAAGAAGAAAATACGGTATCCGCACCGGGCAGGAAGAGGCGTTTTTTCAGCATTGGAGGAAGTGATGAAATTTTACGGGATTCAGAAAACATTTGTGGTTAGAAGAAAGAACCGTTATAATAAAGTCGTGAGCTGCATGAGAAAGCAGGAGAAGATATGAATAAAGCAGAAATTAGAAAGTTAATTTCAAAATATCAAGATAAGCAATTAAGAGAATTGATCTGTCTGTTGGTTGAAAAAAATATAATGGCACAGAAGGCATTTCTTGAATACTGCAAAAAATGAGAAGCAGGCGCTGAAGCTGGCAAAAGAAGGACTTGAAAAGGGACAGGGATGCCAGGATGAAAATTTCAGTTTCATTGCAGGATATACGGCAGGAGGATTTCTATATGGTACGCCATGGGAAGAATCAGATATGGAGCTAGAAGAAGAGGATATTTTTTAAATATATGAAAAAATAAAGAGGAATGAAAAATGATTAGTGAAAAAATTTTTGAATTAATTCTCAAAAACGGCATGTCGCAGAAGGAATTCTCTGAAGAAACCGGAATCTCCCAGAGCACCATCAGCGACTGGAAAAGAAAGGGCACGAATCCGTCGGCGGATAAAATATTAAAAATCTGCGAAGTGCTGAAGGTTACGCCGTATGAACTTCTGGGAGAGAGCGAAACAGAACAAAACGCGGTAGATCTGGAACTGCGCGCAGTAAATTCCGAGGAAAAAGTAATTCTGGAAGGCTTCCGCAATCTGCCGGGCAGACAGAAAGAGAGAGTTCTGGGGTATCTGGCGGCGTTGCAGGAAGAAAAATAAAGCAGGTAGAAATCGTATGTCAGAATGGGATAAAATGATTGCACGTATCTGTGGATTATCAAAGGATCTACGATTTGATGAACTGCGAAAAGTGTATGTGGAAATGGTAAGACAGGTGATAGAACGTGAGGAAAAGAAACATGAAAACGTTGAATGATTATATGAAAATGTCCTATCGTATGGAGATTGTAGAAGATCAGGATGAAGGCGGATTTGTAGTGTCTTATCCGGATTTGCCAGGCTGTATTACCTGCGGGGAGACCATAGAAAGTGCAGTGGCAAATGCGGCGGATGCAAAAAAGGCATGGCTGGAGGCAGCTTTGGAGGAAGGAATCGAAATCTCCGAGCCGGATGGTCTGGAAGCGTATTCCGGTCAATTTAAGCTGAGAGTGCCGCGAAGTCTGCACAGAGCACTGGCAGAACATTCGAAACGGGAAGGCATCAGTATGAATCAGTATTGCGTGTATCTTCTTTCAAAAAATGACGTAATGTTTTCAGCAAAAAATTAAGGGGGCGAAACACGATGCAGAAACCATCGTATATACCGAAGAAATATATCTACGTCGCCCGCACCGGAAATCTGAAGGCGGAGGCGGTTGGAGTTGTGAAAGGGGAGAAGCATTTTCCGGTTTTCGAGGGGGCTGTTGTTTTCAAACCGCTCACAAAATCGAAACCGCTGTCTACGCCGCTTTTTGCTTATGCGGAAGTTTTCTGGTCGTGGGTGATTGGGGCGTATTTTATGCCGGCACCGCAGTATCGGCTTGCGTTTTGTGAAGGGTATGAGGCGGAGGTGGAAAAGTATTATGACTATGGAACCGTTTCGCCGATGATTTATAACAAGGGAGAGCATCTGCTGAATCTGTTGGAATTTTTTCGAAAATATCCAGATCCCAAAGTTCACATCGATGATTACGTCAATTACTGCCAGATGTTCTACGATTATACCGAAATCCTCGAATCGGACTACTTCCAGAACAACACGGCGATGGCGGAGGAGTTGGTAATGCAGATTCTGGTTTCGATTTTGAAAGGGGATCAAAATTATCACTATGAAAATATTGCGTTTGTCTGCGATGAGGATGACAAGATTCTGCGTCTGGCGCCGATGATCGATCACGAGTTTTCTACGTATTTCATGTTCCCGGACAGCATGCCGCGGCAGATGTACTGGTTCGAACAGCTTGCGCGGTCCATTCAGGGGGATGAAGTGCAGCGGGGGGAATTTGACTATCTGACAAAAGAAACAGAGCGTCATCTGATGGAAAAAAGTGCGACATGTCTGCACAAAAATCTGGTATACATCAGAAAACATTATCCGAGGTCTGCGCCGCATTTCTGGAAGACTTAAGCAGACTGGAAAATGATCTGAAAGAAGAGAAAGAACTGTTTGAACTGGAAAAAGGCCCAGGCTACCCCGATACGGCCAATTCAGATGCCTATCTGATCGGCAAAGCACGGTACAAAGACCATGACGAAGAAAGAGCCAGAGAGTATGAAGCGAAATACAGTGGAAAAGAAAAGCAGATCAATTTTGAAGTCGTAAACAGCGTATCGGTTTATGAAATCAAAAAAATTATACAGCAGATGCGGGAAATCCTCGAAAAATAAGCATCCGCAACCGCCCGCGCCGCCGAGATGGCAGGAATCGGAGCCGAAACCGGAACGATCGAGCCGGGAAAATGTGCAGACTTCATCGTCACCGCAAAGAATCCGCTCGAAGATCTCCGTGCTCTGCGCCAGATCGAAATGGTTGTCGCGAAGGGAAGAAAAATCGACCATCCGCAGGTAAAACGTAATCCGGTCGTGACGGCGGAGCTGGATAAATTTCTGGTGGATTAAAAACAGGATGGAGAAGACAAACAAGATGGAAGAAACGAAAGAAACACAGGAAAGATTACAGCGAAAAAGAGAACAGGCCCTGCAGCGGCTCCGCAAGGAGCGGACAGAAGAAGCCCTGTGGGAGTGCTTACTCACATTCCAGGATTTTGAATTTCATACCTATTCCGGCCTGCCGTATTCCTACCATATGAAATACGGCAGAAGCGGCACCTATACAAAAGAGCTCTGGATCAACCGCAGAGAAAAAAGCAAAAGTCTTGTCTGGAGCTCCGTCCGGAGTGCATATCAGAAAGTGCTGGAATTACAGCAGGAGAGCGAAAGACCGGTTGTCGAGCGCCCGAAAGCGCTGGGCGATATCCGTGGAATCACGTATATTTACGGCATCTTTTACGAGTTTGCCCTGCTGGAAATGCCGGAAAAAGCAAAAGAAAAAATTGCTCTGCAGACAGCAGGACAAAAATCGCCGGAAAAATAAATTTTCCGCCCATGTAGGTCTTGACAACCACGCATTGGGTGATATAATCTAAAACTATCGGGAGCCAAAAAGCACCGAACACAAAAAACAAAGCGTAGAAGAGACGAGTAAATCACAGCGAATGTGACAGAGAGAAACCCCGTTTTGTGGTGCAAGGGTTTTAACAGGAACGTGATCGAAGACCAGCTCTGAGCGGCCCCAATCCGGCCCGGTGATTCCGTTATCGTCAAATGAAGTGGTTTGAAAAAACAAAATGGGTGGAACCGCGGTGAATGAAAATACATCGTCCCTTTTGACAGCATAAGCGTGTCAGAAGGGACTTTTTTGTTGCTGTAAAAAGTATAAAAATTCTGAAACACGCTTGCGAAAAATATACAAAGAAAGAGGTAAAGCAAATGATCATCACACTGAAAGATGGAAGTACCAAAGAGTACTCCGAACCGAAATCCATCATTGAGATCGCAGCAGACATCAGCGAAGGCCTTGCAAGAATGGCCTGTGCAGGTGAAGTAAACGGTGAAGTAGAAGATCTTCGTACCGTCATCGACAAGGACTGCAATCTTTCCATTCTGACCTTCAACGATGAAGGCGGAAAAGCAGCATTCCGTCACACCACATCCCATATCATGGCACAGGCAATCAAGAGACTGTACCCGGAGACCAAGCTTGCAATCGGACCGTCCATCGCAGACGGATTCTACTACGATATAGACAGAGAAACTCCACTCACCAGCGAAGACCTTGAAAAAATCGAAGCAGAAATGAAGAAAATTGTAAAAGAGGATCTGAAACTGGAGCGTTTTGAGCTGCCGAGAGCAGAAGCCATCGCCTTCATGAAAGAAAAAGAAGAGCCATATAAAGTAGAACTGATCGAAGATCTGCCGGAAGACGCAGTCATCAGCTTCTATCGCCAGGGTGAATTCACGGACCTGTGCGCAGGCCCTCATCTGATGAGCACAAAGCCGGTCAAAGCCTTCAAACTGACCAGCCTTGCAGGTGCATACTGGAGAGGCAGCGAGAAAAACAAGATGCTGCAGAGAATCTACGGAACTGCATTCACAAAGAAAGCAGAGCTCGAAGAGTACCTCCACATGATCGAGGAAGCAAAGAAACGTGACCACAGAAAACTCGGAAAAGAGCTCGGCCTGTTTATGATGAGTGAGGACGGCCCGGGATTCCCGTTCTTCCTTCCAAAAGGAATGGATCTGAAAAATGCACTGATGGATTACTGGCGTGAAATCCACAGAAAAGCAGGATACGTAGAAATCTCCACACCGATCATCCTGAACCGTCGCCTGTGGGAGACCTCCGGTCATTGGGATCACTACAAAGAAAACATGTATACCACCGTCATCGACGATGAAGATTATGCAATCAAACCGATGAACTGCCCGGGCGGCGTTCTCGTTTACAAATCCGAGCCTCGTTCCTACCGTGATCTGCCGCTGCGTCTGGCAGAGGTTGGCCTGGTACATCGTCATGAGAAATCCGGCCAGCTGCACGGCCTGATGCGTGTACGCTGCTTCAACCAGGACGATGCCCATATCTTCATGACACCGGAGCAGATCAAAGATGAAATCAAAGGCGTTGCAAACCTGATTGACCAGGTTTACAAACTGTTCGGATTCAAATATCACGTAGAGCTGTCCACCCGTCCGGAAAACAGCATGGGAAGCGATGAGGACTGGGAGGTAGCAACCGAAGGTCTCCGTGGCGCACTCGATGATCTTGGCCTTGACTATGTAGTCAACGAAGGCGACGGCGCATTCTATGGCCCGAAGATCGACTTCCATCTGGAAGACTCCATCGGAAGAACGTGGCAGTGCGGTACCATCCAGCTTGACTTCCAGCTGCCGCAGAGATTCGAACTGGAATACACAGGAGCAGACGGCGAGAAACATCGTCCGATTATGATCCACCGTGTTGTTTACGGTTCTGTTGAGCGTTTCATCGGTATCCTGATCGAGCATTTTGCAGGTGCATTCCCAACCTGGCTTGCACCGGTACAGGTAAAGGTTCTGCCAATCTCCGACAAATACGCAGATTACGGCAAGAAGGTTCTGGACGCCCTTCACGAGGCAGGCATCCGCGCAGAGATGGATACCCGTTCCGAGAAGATCGGATATAAGATCCGTGAGGCACAGGGACAGAAGATTCCATACATGCTGATCGCCGGAGCAAAAGAGGAAGAGGCAGGTCTTGTATCTGTCAGAAGCCGTTTTGCAGGTGATGAAGGCCAGAGAAGCCTGGAGCAGTTTATCGCAGATATCAAAGAAGAAATCGCAGGCCGCGTTAACCGCCCGGTTACTGTTGAAACAAAAGAAAATAAATAATAAAGCATAAAAAATTACCTCTTGGAAATAATGGTTTCTATGCGGGCGAAACCGCAGAAAACTAAATTTCAGGAGGTAATTTATTATGCCAGCATTAAGTTGTTCCGCTATGACCTGTGTTTACAACCAGAACGAGCTCTGTTCCAAAGGAGATATCCGCGTAGGCGGAAGCGGAGCCAAAAGCTCCATGGAAACGTGCTGCGAGAGCTTCAAGGAGCGCGGTGAGGGCACGATGTCCAACTCCACCGGCTGCGGCTGTACGAAAATCGGTGTCGACTGCAAGGCGCAGAACTGTACCTTTAACGACAACTGTAAATGCGAAGCCGGAGATATCCATATCGCCGGAGACAGCGCATGCAGCTGCCAGGAAACCGAGTGCAGCTCCTTCCGCTGTGGCTGCGGGAAATAAATACGAAAAAATGCGAAAATCAGTATTGACAACAGGATGGGAGAGTGCTATACTGCAATAGTCTGAGAAAAAGAAAGTAGAGTATCCACTCTCACCCTAGCGCAAACACGCGACTACGGTCCAATATTGATCTTAAGTTCTCTTTGTGTAGAGATTTATGTACAATGTTAAGTGGATAGTCTGTCTATCCACTTTTCTTGCGTTATCAGTCAAATCCGGTCCGGTGAGCCGAGTTTGATTTCGTTACACCGCAAAAGCGGGAACACAGTCTTTTATAATGATGGAGGTGCACTACAATTAGCGAATTAATGATTAATGAGCAGATCAGAGACAGAGAAATTCGTCTGATCGGTCAGAACGGAGAACAGCTTGGAATTATGTCTGCCAGAGATGCGTACCTGAAAGCACAGGAAGCAGGTCTGGATCTTGTGAAAATTGCTCCGACAGCGAAACCGCCGGTTTGCAAAATTATCGACTACGGAAAGTACAGATATGAACTGGCCCGCAAGGAAAAAGAAGCAAAGAAAAAACAGAAAACAATTGAAATCAAGGAAGTTCGCCTTTCTCCAAACATTGACACCAATGATCTTAATACCAAAGTAGGTGCAGCCCGCAAGTTCATTACAAAGGGAGACAAAGTAAAAGTAACACTTCGTTTCCGCGGCCGTGAGATGGCACATATGAACAGCAGCAAATACATCCTCGATGAATTTGCAGAGAGTCTGTCCGATATTGCAACGGTTGACAAAGCGCCGAAGGTGGAAGGCAGAAGCATGACCATGTTTTTGACGGCTAAACGTTAAAATACATTTGAATCAATATCAAGGAGGAAATTAAAATGCCAAAGGTAAAAACAAGCAGAGCAGCTGCAAAGCGTTTTAAAACAACAGGAACAGGAAAATTAGTAAGAAATAAAGCTTACAAGAGCCATATCTTAACCAAGAAATCTCAGAAGAGAAAAAGAAACCTGAGAAAACAGACTACTGTTGATGCAACAAACGTAAAGAACATGAAGAAAATCTTACCTTACATGTAATTTTTGCAAGGTAGAGTTACGCCCAACAGATCAAGGAGGAAAATAAGAAATGGCAAGAATTAAAGGCGGCATGAACGCTAAGAAAAAACATAACAGAGTATTAAAACTGGCTAAAGGTTACAGAGGAGCCAGAAGCAAACAGTATAGAGTAGCAAAACAGTCCGTAATGCGCGCACTGACCAGCTCCTACGCAGGAAGAAAACAGAAAAAACGTCAGTTCCGTCAGCTGTGGATCGCTCGTATCAACGCAGCAGCAAGAATGAACGGTCTGTCCTACAGCAAATTTATGTATGGTCTGAAACTGGCAGGCGTTGAGCTGAACCGTAAAGTTCTGGCTGACATGGCAGTTAACGATGCAGAAGGATTTGCAACACTGGCTGAGCTTGCAAAAAGCAAAGTAGCATAAGTAAAAACATATTCTGTGTGAATATACGAAGAAGCTGTGAGAACCGGTAAGGGGATCGCAGCTTCTTTTGAAATATAGAAAAATATGAGGTGAATATGGAAAAAAGCAAAGTGGCAGTGGTTGCCTGTCCCGACTATGAGCCGGCGCGCGTAAAGGAAAGCCTGCAAAAGGGATTGGAAGCAATTGGCGGCCTGGAATCTCTGATCGGAAAAGAAGAGAATATCTTATTAAAACCAAACCTCGTCCGCTCCGCAAAACGCGAACGCGCCGTCGTGACCGACCCGGAAGTCATGGATGCCCTGATCACGATTTTGCAGGAAAATGGCTATGAGAATATTTCCTGCGGCGATTCCTGCGGCCTTGGCACCCCGGAGGGCATTGCAAAGGAAGCCGGGCTGAAAGAGGTGCTGGAAAAACACAACGTTCCGCTGAAAGATTTCCTTACGAGCGAGCGCGTAGAAACCGCCGATGGCAAATTTCTGATGATTGCGAAAGATGCACTCGACTGCGACGCCCTCATCAGCGTCAGCAAAATGAAAACCCACGCGCTGGAACGCATCACCGGAGCTGTCAAGAACCAGTACGGCTGCATCAGCGGCGTCTACAAAAAACTCGGCCACACGCAGTATCCGAACGCTGAGAGCTTCGCACACATGCTGATCGAGCTGAACCAGAAAGTCGCCCCGCGCCTCTATATCTGCGACGGCATCGTAGCAATGGAAGGCAATGGTCCGACTTCCGGCGACCCGGTTTCGATGGGAGTTCTTCTTATGTCCACCGATCCGATCGCACTGGATACCGTGTTCTGCCATCTGGTGAACCTTGATCCGTCGTATGTGCCGACAAATCTCTACGGGGAAACGCTCGGCCTTGGAACGTGGCACGACGACCGCATCGAAATCGTGACAGCGGATGGCACCATATCCGAGAAAGAACTGAAAAGAAAGTACGGAAATCCAAACTTCAACGTCGACCGCCGCAAAGCCCGCAAAAAAGGAGCCCTCGACCTGCTCGAGATCCTCGGGGTCTTCCAGAGCCGCCCCTATATCATAGAAGAAAAATGTAAAAAATGCGGCGTCTGCGTCGAGAACTGCCCGGTGGAAGGGAAAGCCGTCCGCTTTGATAACGGCCGCAGAAATCCGCCGGTCTACGATTATAAAAAGTGCATCCGCTGTTTCTGCTGTCAGGAAATGTGCCCGCATCAGGCAATCCAGGTAAAGAAACACCGTCTGCCGTGGGAAAAATAAGGGAGCTATCCTACAAAGTGACTGGAAAAGCAAAAAGAGAAGTGTTATACTTGAAACCGGACAAAATTTAGTACAGGAGGAACAACACCATGGAATTAGAAACTTTAAGAAGTGATATGATAGCAGCAATGAAAGCCAAAGACAAAGCGAGAAAAGAGGCCATCTCTTCCCTGATCTCCGCAGCAAAGAAAGTAGCCATCGACGAGGGCTGCCGCGATGACATCAAACCGGAGCTGGTAGACCGCGTCATCTTAAAAGAGCTGAAGACCGTAAAAGAGCAGATCGATACCTGCCCGGCATCCCGTGAGGACTTAAAAGCAGAGTATCAGTTCCGCTATGACGTCATCAGCGAGTATGCACCGAAACAGATGAGTGCAGACGAAGTCAAAGCCTACATCAAGGAGAAATTCGCAGACGTTCTGGCAACCAAGAACAAAGGTGCCATCATGAAGGCCGTTATGGCAGATATGAAAGGTAAAGCAGACGGAAAAGTCATCAACCAGACCGTTGCAGAACTGTGCAAATGAATATCATCAACATCGAACACATCAGCAAACTGTTCGGCGATAAACTGATTTTTGACGATGCTTCCTTCGGCCTGCAGGAGGGCGACAAGGTCGGCATCGTCGGAATCAACGGAACCGGAAAATCCACGCTGCTGCGCATGGCAGCAGGAGAGGAGACCCCGGATTCCGGCCAGATTATCCGCCAGAACAACCTCAAAATGGCCTATCTTCCGCAGACACCGGAATTTCCAAAGGATGCCACCGTGCTGTCCTACGCCCTTTCCGGTGATGAGGAGGACTGGCAGGTGCAGAGCAACCTTGTACAGCTCGGTATCACCGAATACGACGCAAAACTCGACACCCTCTCGGGCGGCCAGCGCCGCAAGGTTGCCCTGGCAAAAGTGCTTGCGTCCGATTTTGACGTCCTGATCCTCGACGAGCCGACAAACCATCTCGACAATGCGATGCTCTCCTGGCTCGAGAATTACCTGAAAAATTACCGCGGAACCGTCTTTATGGTCACCCATGACCGTTATTTCCTGGATAAAGTGTCGAACCGCATCCTCGAAATCAGCCACGGAAAAATGTACAGCTACGATTCCAACTATTCCCGTTTCCTGGAACTGAAAGCTGAGCGCGAGGAGATGGAACTCGCCTCTGAACGGAAACGCCAGAGCATCCTGCGCATGGAACTCGAATGGGCGAAACGCGGCTGCCGCGCAAGAAGCACAAAACAGCGCGCCAGACTCGAACGTCTCGAAGTACTCAAAAATGGCACGGCACCGACCGCAGACGCTGTCGTGGAGATGGATGCTGTCGAGACCCGCATGGGAAAGAAAACGATTGAATTCCATAACGTCAGCAAAGCCTTCGGCGATAAAACGCTGATGAAAGATTTCGAATACATCTTCCTGCGGAACCAGAGTGTCGGCATCATTGGCCCGAACGGCTGCGGAAAATCCACAATGCTGCGGATGATCACCGGAGAAGTCCTGCCGGATGCGGGAACCATCGAAATCGGCGACACGATCCGCATCGGCTATCTGGCACAGGAAGAGCCGGACATGGATACGAATCAGCGCGTGATCGACTACGTGAAAGATATCGCTGAGTATGTCCAGACCCGTGACGGCCGCATCAGCGCATCGCAGATGCTCGAACGCTTCCTGTTCACACCGGATATGCAGTACACCCCGATTTCCAAACTCTCCGGAGGCGAAAAACGGAGACTGTATCTCTTATCCGTCCTGGTGAGCGGCGCCAATGTTCTGATCCTCGACGAGCCGTCCAACAACGTTGATATCCCGACCCTGACCGTGCTTGAGGATTTCCTGAACACGTTCGTCGGCATCGTCATCACCGTTTCCCACGACCGCTATTTCCTGGATAACGTCGTGGACCGCATCTTTGAATTCGACGGAAACGGAAATCTTCTGCAGTACGAGGGCGGCTACACCGATTACCTCGAAGCAAAAGAACGCCGTTTCGGCGGAAGTGCGGAAGAAACGGCAAAAGCAGCGCCGTCCAAAACGTCCGCGGACGAACCTGCAAAGTCAAAGAACAATGACTGGAAGCAGAACCGTCCGACCCGCCTGAAATTTACGTTCAAAGAACAGCGCGAGTACGAGACCATCGATGACGATATCGCCGCACTCGAGGAAAAGATTGCATCGCTTGACGATCAGATGCTCAAAAACGCCACCAACTCTGCAAAGCTCGCCGAACTGATGGCGGAAAAAGAGAGGACCGAAGCTGCTCTGGAAGAAAAAACCGAGAGATGGGTTTATCTCACCGACCTCGCAGAACAGATTGAGGCGCAGAATCAGAAATAAAAGAAGTAAAGGAACTGTCCGCAGAAGAGAAAAAATATGCGGGCCGTTCCTTCTTTTTTTTATCGAGAAATTCGACGCGGAATTACCAGAAGTTGTAAAAAACTTGTATTTTTCCCTGAACACCCACAGAAAATCTGGACAGAATGCCCAATCGGTGTTATAATTCAAATACTGGACATAGTGGCATTGCCATGCCCTTATCCGGGTTTTTCGAAGCGCGGAGGCAACCGAAACCCGGCAGAACACCAACCTGAGAAAAGCCAAAGTAATTTTTGGTCATCATTTTTTAAGGAGGATAAAATCAAATGGCTAGAAAGATGAAAACCATGGATGGTAACCAGGCTGCAGCACATGCGTCTTATGCGTATACCGACGTAGCAGCTATTTACCCAATTACCCCTTCATCCGTTATGGCGGAGCATACCGATGAGTGGGCAACCCAGGGAAGAAAGAACATTTTCGGACAGGAAGTTCAGGTAACTGAGATGCAGTCTGAGGCAGGAGCAGCAGGTGCAGTACACGGATCACTGGCAGCCGGAGCTCTTACCACAACCTACACCGCATCCCAGGGACTTCTTCTGATGATCCCGAACCTTTATAAAATTGCCGGCGAGCAGCTCCCGGGCGTATTCAACGTATCCGCTCGTGCCCTTGCAAGCCACGCACTTTCCATCTTCGGAGATCATTCAGATGTTTACGCCTGTCGTCAGACCGGAGTCGCAATGCTCTGCGAATCCAGCGTACAGGAGGTTATGGACCTGACACCGGTTGCACACTGTGCAGCACTGAAAGGCAAAGTTCCATTCATCAACTTCTTCGACGGATTCCGTACATCCCACGAGATCCAGAAAATCGAAACATGGGATTACGAAGATCTGAAAGATATGGTAGATATGGACGCTGTTGACGAATTCCGTAAACATGCCCTGAACCCGAACCATCCGTGCCAGAGAGGATCCGCACAGAACCCGGATATCTTCTTCCAGGCAAGAGAAGCATGTAACCCGTACTACGATGCTCTTCCGGCAATCGTACAGGAGTACATGGACAAAGTAAACGAGAAAATCGGAACCGATTACAAACTGTTCAACTACTATGGAGCAGCAGACGCTGAGCACGTAATCATCGCTATGGGTTCTGTCTGCGATACCATCGAGGAAACCATCGATTACCTCGTAGCAGCAGGCAAGAAAGTCGGCGTTGTAAAGGTACGTCTGTACCGTCCGTTCTCCGCAGAAGCACTCATCAACGCTATTCCGGAGACCGTAAAACAGATTTCCGTTCTGGACAGAACAAAAGAGCCGGGATCTCTTGGCGAGCCTCTGTACCTGGACGTAGTAGCAGCATTAAAAGGCAGCAGATTCGAGAGCACACCGGTATTTACAGGCCGTTACGGACTTGGTTCCAAGGACACCACACCGGCTCAGATCGTTGCTGTATATGAAAATACAGAGAAACAAAGATTTACCATTGGTATCGTAGACGATGTTACCAATCTGTCTCTGCCGGTTGGCGCTCCTCTGGTAACAACTCCGGAAGGAACCATCAACTGCAAATTCTGGGGACTTGGCGCAGACGGTACCGTAGGTGCGAACAAGAACTCTATCAAGATCATCGGTGACAACACAGACATGTACGCTCAGGCTTACTTCGATTATGACTCCAAGAAGTCCGGCGGTGTAACCATGTCTCACCTGCGTTTCGGAAAGAAACCGATCAAATCTACATACCTGATCCACAAAGCAAACTTTGTTGCATGCCACAATCCTTCCTATGTGAACAAATATCACATGGTAGAAGAGCTGGTAGACGGAGGAACCTTCCTTCTGAACTGTCCATGGGATGAAGCAGGACTGGAAGAGCATCTGCCAGGTCAGGTAAAAGCATTCATCGCAAACCATAACATCAAATTCTATGTGATCGACGGCGTTAAGATCGGTATCGAGACCGGCATGGGACCGACCCGTATCAACACCATTCTTCAGTCTGCATTCTTCAAGCTTGCGAAGATCATTCCGGAAGAAAAAGCCATCGAACTCATGAAAGCAGCAGCAAAAGCTACCTATGGCCGTAAAGGTGATGATGTCGTAGCAAAGAACTGGGCAGCTATCGATGAGGGTGCAAAACAGATCAAAGAAGTTGCAGTTCCGGAAAGCTGGAAAAATGCAGAAGACGAAGGTCTGACCACAACTCATGCAGAGAGCGGCCGCGCTGACGCTGTTAAATTCGTAAATACCATCCAGGCAAAAGTAACTTCCCAGGAAGGAAACAACCTGCCTGTATCCGCATTTGCAGACTACGTAGACGGAACAACTCCGTCCGGCACATCCGCATACGAGAAACGTGGTATCGCCGTAAACGTACCTGTATGGAATCCGGAAAACTGTATCCAGTGTAACAGATGTTCCTTCGTCTGCCCGCACGCTGTTATCCGTCCGGTTGCCATGACCGCAGAAGAAGCAGCAGCAGCTCCGGAAGGCATCCAGACCATGCCGATGACCGGTATGCCGGACTACACCTTCACAATGGCTATTTCCCAGCTTGACTGTACCGGATGTGGTTCCTGTGCAAACGTATGCCCGGGCAAGAAGGGTGTGAAAGCACTGGCTATGGAAAGCCTTGCAGCACACGAAGCAGAGCAGAAATACTTCGATTATGCAGCAGCTCTTCCAGAGAAGACAGACGTTGTAGCAAAATTCAAAGAGAATACCGTAAAGGGCAGCCAGTTCAAGAAACCGCTGCTTGAGTTCTCCGGCGCATGCGCAGGCTGCGGCGAGACTCCTTACGCAAAACTGATCACCCAGCTGTTCGGTGACAGAATGTACATCGCAAACGCAACAGGATGCTCCTCTATCTGGGGTAACTCCTCACCGTCCACTCCTTACACTGTAAACGAGAAAGGACAGGGCCCGGCATGGTCCAACTCCCTGTTCGAGGACAACGCAGAGTTCGGTTATGGTATGCTTCTCGCTCAGAAAGCAATCCGCGGCGGCCTGAAAGCCAAAGTTGAGGATGTTATGAACTCCGAGAAAGCTCCGGAAGAAGTAAAAGCAGCATGCAAAGAGTATCTGGATACCTTTGACTGCGGCGCTACCAACGGAACTGCAACCGAGAAACTTGTAGAAGCAATCAAAGACGCTGACTGCGACGTTTGCAGAGACATCGTTAAGAACAAAGACTTCCTCGCTAAGAAATCCCAGTGGATCTTCGGTGGTGACGGATGGGCTTACGATATCGGATTCGGCGGCGTAGACCACGTACTTGCCAGCGGAAAAGATATCAACGTAATGGTATTCGATACCGAGGTTTACTCCAACACAGGCGGACAGTCCTCCAAAGCTACTCCGACCGGTGCAGTTGCACAGTTCGCAGCAGGCGGTAAAGAAACCAAGAAGAAAGATATGGCAAGCATCGCAATGAGCTATGGCTATGTATACGTAGCACAGATCGCTATGGGCGCTGATTACAATCAGGCAGTCAAAGCAATCGCAGAGGCAGAGGCATATCCGGGACCGTCCCTCATTATCGCTTACGCTCCATGTATCAACCATGGTATCAAGAAAGGTATGAGCAAAGCACAGACCGAGGAGCAGCTCGCTGTTCAGACCGGATACTGGCATTGCTTCCGCTTCAACCCGGCACTCGCTGCAGAAGGCAAGAGCGCATTCACACTGGATTCCAAGGCTCCGTCAGGAGATTATCAGGAATTCCTGAACGGCGAGGTACGTTACAACTCTCTGAAACGTGCAAACCCGGCGAAAGCAGAAAGACTGTTCGGCAAGAACGAGCAGGAAGCAAAAGACCGTTACACTTACCTGAACAAACTCGTAAAACTGTACGGCGCAGAAGAAGAGTAATTCTTTTTCCTTAAAAAGAATTTGAAAAAGGAGAGAAGTCATACTTGAGAGAGTATGGCTTCTTTCTTTTTGGGAGAAAAAATGAATTAGCGACATTTGGCAATAGTTTTGTATCGTTTGTCAACATTTTTATCCCGGAAAATGTTGACAAACGATACATTTTTGAGCAAGAAGGCTTTGAGATATGGTATAATGTGCGTATCACGATATAATGAGCGTTAGCGAGAGGAATTTTATTATGTTGAAAATATATCTTGGAGAAATGAAAGGTGCAATCTATCATCCGCCAACCTATTTTGATAATTGTTATGAAGATGAATGGCTGACCACGCCACTGGCAAAAGAAATGATCCGCGATGTGGATCGCTCGGAGGTAATCAGTGCGCATCTGATTGACAGCCCGGTGCTTGGTCCGATTCCACCGAAAGATTTATCCGGAGGAATCAAAACGTTGCTGCTGATGGCATACGATACAGACGGAAAGATCTTTAATGCCTCCGTATGTGGAGATAATTGTGCAAAATGGATTTTAAAATTAGGAGAGCAAAAGGATCTGACGATTAATCTGCGTCATGTGATGCGGTTTGGCAAAGATCCTTTTGAAATCCTGATTTTAAATACAGGGACTATTGTGCGGAATATGTCCGAATTTGTAGATGTTGCCGAGGCTTATGTATAGGTGGATGTATGAAGGGAAAGAAAAGAGTTATTATTCAAAATAACAGAGTTCATTATGAATTTGTGATAAAGCGTAATATTACAATCATCCAGGGGGATAGTGCATCAGGAAAAACAACACTGGTAAATATGATCCGGCAGGCAGAAAATTTAGGGGAGTCCAGCGGAATCAACGTTTCCTGTGAAGTACCGTGCAGAGTGCTGGAAGGTGTTAATTGGAAAATTATTTTGGAAAACAGCCGGGAAAGCATCTTTTTCATAGACGAGGAGAATTATTTTATAAAAACAGAAGAATTTGCTTCTGCCATACGGGGTTCAGAAAACTATTTTGTATTGATTACGAGAGAAAACTTATATAATTTGCCGTATAGTGTAGAAGAGATTTATGGATTGCATGTTTCCGGAAAATACAGAGATACCAGAAAAATATATCAGAAAATGTATCAGATCTATCCCAAAACAGCACGGCTTCCTGTTAGAGTACAAAAAATAATTACGGAAGATTCCAATTCTGGGTATCAATTTTTTGAAAATGTATGTGCAGAAAGGAATATTACATGTGAAAGCGCTGGTGGAAAAACAAAAATACCGGAAATGATCGGCAAGGCAGGAACAGAAGAAACCTGTATTATTGCGGACGGTGCTGCAATTGGAGCAGAAATGAATCTTCTCAGCAATAAAATAGAGGAAAAACAGAACGTACATTTATATTTACCGGAGTCTTTTGAATGGCTGATTTTAAATTCAGATCTTTTACAGGACAAAGAGGTTCGTAAAATTCTGGAAAATCCAGAAGATTATATCGACAGCACAGAGTTTTTTAGCTGGGAACAATATTTTACAAAATTGCTGATTCAGAAAACAGAAGGAACATATTTGCAGTATAAAAAAGCAAAATTAAATCCATCTTATTTGCAGGATAAAAATAAAAACAAAATACTGGAGAGTATACAAGGGATTCAGTGGAAAATAAAATCCTTAAAATAGCAAAAATAATGAAAGAATAGAGAGAAGAACATGAACTATACAATTTATGACTATCTCGGCCTGTTTTTCTTTTACGCCTTCCTTGGATGGCTTCTGGAAACTTCTGTGGCCGCGATCCGGAAAAAACATATGGTAAACAGAGGATTCTTAAATGGTCCGCTCTGCGCCATCTATGGAATCACAGCTGTCTTTATGACACGTTATCTGTATGAACTGCAGTCAAGCCCCGTCTTTTTGTTCCTTGGCTGTATGATTATCGCTACCGCAGTCGAGTGGCTGGCCGGTCACGCACTGGAACGCATTGGCCATGGCAAATGGTGGGACTATTCCAATAAAAAATGGAACATGGACGGCTATATCTGCCTCCAGTATTCTGTACTCTGGGGAATTTTAGGACTGCTTGCCATGAAAATCGGCAATCGCCTCTGCTTTACAGTTCTTCATTTAATTCCGGCCGGTTTCCTGCATATCACATCCTGGATTCTCTTTGGTATATTGGTAGTAGATGCCGTCGGTTCCTATGCTGTTCTGCACCACATCACGAAAAAAATGCCGCGGATCAGCGCTATGAACGATCAGATCGACGCCTTCACCAGACGCCTTTCTGTCCGTGTTTACCGCTATCTGGAGCGTCGTGTGGAACGTGCCTATCCGGCCGTACAGCCAGTTCCGGAGAAAAAAGAGAAAACAGAAACCGGCGTATTTGCCGAAGGATGCAGCTTTTACAAAATCGTTCTTCTCTTCATCATCGGCGCATTTTTGGGCGATATTACAGAAGCCATATTCTGCCGCATCACCGCCGGTGTCTGGATGAGCCGCAGCAGCCTTGTCTGGGGCCCGTTCAGCATCGTCTGGGGCCTGGCCATCGCCCTCGCTACCTGGTTCCTCTACAACTACCGCGACCGCTCCGATGGATTCCTGTTTGCCTTTGGTACCTTCCTCGGCGGAGCCTACGAATACATCTGCAGTGTGTTCACCGAAATCGTATTCGGAAAAGTCTTCTGGGACTACAGCGACATTCCCTTCAACCTCGGAGGCCGTATCAACCTCCTGTACTGTTTCTTCTGGGGAATAGCCGCCGTCGTCTGGCTCAAAAAATTCTATCCTGTCATTTCGCGCTGGATTGAAAAAATCCCGATGAAATTCGGAGAAATCATCACTTGGATCCTGATCGTGTTCATGGTGGCCAACATGCTCGTATCTACCCTTGCTCTCGCCCGATACGACGAACGCGCCCACCAAAAGCCCGCAGCTAATGCCATCGAGCAGACCATAGATGCCCATTTCCCGGACGCCCGAATGGAAAAAATCTACCCCAATGCCAAAGCGATTAACTAGAATGTGTTAAAAAACATTTCCGTAGTCTGCACGCCCCAATTACAGACTACAAAAATCCCTCTCCCGCCGTCATGCAAAGTCAGGCCCCGTTTCGACAGCTTTGGTCTGCGCGGTCCGTTACCCCCAAAGAAAACCTTTGGCAACCCACCAAAAGTATGATATAATGTCACATAGATATTTTGGGGATACCATATCCTCTAAGAGCGAAGAAAGGACTCAACCACAAATGACAGTAGACAACAGCTTCACAATGAAGAAATTTCAGAGCATGGAAATCATCTATGTCACATTTTCCCAGATCACGAAACTCCCATACGTAGAGTGCGATCCGGAAACCTTTGATGATCAGGTATACATGTTTACCGAAGAAGAAGCAGCTAAAGAATTTGCAAAATCCTATGTAGAGAAGAATACCCCGCTGCTTACCGTAAAAGTACTGCGCAAGCAGATGCCGAACTTCTATATGGGCCTCTACGCAGAAGGTGTCAACATGGTCATCTTCCACGAAGGCGATCAGACCCGCCGCATCGAGCTGGAGCAGATCTTCCCGAAACCAGACATGGAGAAAATGAACAAACAGCACCTCCCGGTTCTGAACCCGGGCGTACAGCTCACCGTCGTATACTTTCTGCAGGAACTCAGAAAACCAAACCAGAGAAGAGACGATGCCGAGCGCATGCAGCACCTGCGTGAACTCGAGGAAGAAATGCTTGTCAACCTGATGCGAAGCAAATTCATCCTTGCCATCGACATTTCCCAGGTACAGGGCGAATTCGATCCGGCCAACCCGGGACCAGACGTGCGCATCCCGTACATCAAAAACCAGAACGAAGACATCTTCCAGCCGCTGTTTTCCGATATTGGTGAATTCCAGAAATTCCGTCCGGATCCGCAGGCAAAACTCCGTCTGGCAGCCATCCCGTTCCAGCACCTTCTGCCGTACCTGATGAAACAGGCCAAAGGCTTCGTCATCAACCCGTCCGGCTTCAACCTTCTGTTGACCAGAGAACAGCTCCAGAGAATCATGGGAGCCCAGGCACAGAGCGTCCGACCGAACCTTGAGGCAATGATGGCACAGGCCGCTGCAGCACAGGCACAGAAAAATGCACAGAACAACGCTGCAAACGACGAAGTAAAAGAACACGTCGACGAGACAGAGAACACCGCAGCAGAAAACGACAACGAAGAATAAAACCGACAGGGCCGCAGAAAATCCCAGTAAACGGGCACTGCGGTCCGTTTTTGACTGCATAAAACCGGAAATAATAAAGAAAAACAAGAAAGGATATACAAAAATGAACGCAGAACATTGCAAAGCCTATACCCTGCTGCAGGAACAGCAGATTGATGATATCCACGCACATGGCTACCTACTTCGCCACAACAAAAGCGGAGCCCGCGTGCTGCTTCTCGAGACGGAGGATGACAACAAAGTATTCAACATCGCGTTCCGTACCCCGCCGTCCGACAGCACCGGCGTAGCCCACATCCTCGAGCACAGCGTCCTCTGCGGCTCCCGCGAATTCCCGTTAAAGGATCCCTTCGTAGAACTCGTCAAAGGATCCCTGAACACCTTCTTAAATGCTATGACCTACCCGGATAAAACCATGTACCCGGTAGCCAGCACCAACGATGCCGACTTCCAGAACCTGATGCATGTCTACATGGACGCCGTATTCTACCCGAACATTTACAAACACGACGAAATCTTCCGGCAGGAAGGCTGGAGCTATCATTTGGAAAGCGAAGACGGCCCGCTGACCTACAACGGTGTTGTATACAACGAGATGAAAGGAGCCTTCTCCTCCGCAGACGATGTCCTGGAGCGTGAAACATTCAACACCCTGTTCCCGGACACTCCGTACGGCGTAGAATCCGGCGGAGATCCGTCCTGCATCCCGAACCTGACCTACGAAAACTTCCTGAAATTCCATCAGACCTATTACCATCCGTCCAACAGCTATATCTACCTGTACGGAAACATGGATATGGAAGAAAAACTGGCATGGATGGATGAAAAATACCTGTCCCATTTTGATGCAAAAGAAGTAAAATCCGAAATTCCGTATCAGAAACCATTTGCAGAGACCCTCGACATTGTACACGAGTACCCGGTACTCGACGGCGATCCGCTTGAAAACAATGCGTACCTGTCCTACAACATGGTCATCGGCAGCGGTCTGGATGTAAAATTAAACGTGGCATTTTCTGTTCTGGAGTATGCACTCCTTGACGCACCGGGAGCCCCGGTCAAACAGGCACTCCTTGACGCACACATCGGAAAAGATGTTTACGGCTCCTACGAGGACGGCATCCTGCAGCCATTCTTCTCCATCGTAGCCAAGAACGCCGATGAAAATGAGAAAGAAAAATTCCTGTCCATCATCCGCGGCACCCTCAAGGATATCGTGAAAAACGGCATGGATCGGAAAGCCATCGAGGCAGGCATCAACTATTTCGAATTCCGTTTCCGTGAGGCGGACTTCTCCAGCTTCCCGAAGGGCCTGATGTACGGCATTGACGTCTTCGACAGCTGGCTGTATGACGAGAACAAACCGTTCGCCTACCTGCAGCAGCTTGCGATCTACGATGAGCTGAAAAAACTGGCAAAAGAAGGCTATTTCGAAAACCTGATCCAGACGTATCTGCTGGACAACACCCATGCCTCCATCGTGACCCTCATTCCAAAGACCGGTCTTGCCGCAGAAAATGATGCAAAGACCGCAGAAAAACTGCAGAAATACAAAGAGAGCCTGTCAAAAGAAGAGATCGAGAAAATCATTGCTGACACCAAAGAGCTGGCAGCATATCAGGAAGAAGAGGAGAGCGAGGAAGCACTCGAGACGATTCCGCTCCTGAAACGAAGCGATATCAAACGTGAGTCTGTCAAACTTTACAATGACGAGCATGAAGTCGATGGAACGACGGTTCTTCATCACAACGTATTCACGAACGGCATCGGTTACTTAAGCTTGCTGTTTGATACGAAAAATGTGCCGAACGATCTGATCCCGTACATGGGCGTATTAAAATCCGTTCTCGGCTATGTGGACACCGAACACTACACCTACGGCGAACTGTTCAACGAGATCAATGCACAGACCGGCGGCATCAACTGCGGACTGCAGGTATTCCGCATTCCGGAAAATGATGACGACTGCCGCAGAATGTTCGGCATCCGCGCGAAATTCCTGTACGACAAACTGGATTTCGTCATGAAAATGATCGAGGAAATCCTGAATACCTCCCGCCTGGATGACGAGAAACGTCTTCACGAGATCATCTCCAGCATGAAATCCGGCCTGCAGAACCGCCTGTCTTCCGCCGGAAATGCAACGGCTGTGATGCGTGCAGCTTCCTATTACTCCCCGATGAGCAATTTCCAGGACCGCATCGCAGGCATCGGCTTCTGCCAGCTCTTAAAAGATCTGGACGAGAACTTCGATGAGAAAAAAGCAGAACTGATTAAAAATCTGCAGATCCTGATGAAATACATCTTCCGCAAAGAGAATCTGACCGTCTCCTATACCGCAGACGAGACAGGCTACGCACCGCTGGAAGAAAAAATCGCAGCATTCAAAGAGAATCTGTACACCGACGAAGTGGAGCCGGGCAGCATTGTGTATGACTTTGAACAGAAAAACGAAGCCTTCCAGACCTCCGGCCAGGTACAGTACGTGGCACTCTGTGGAAACTTCGAGCGCGAAGGCTACGACTACACAGGAGCCCTGCGCATCCTGCGTGTCATGCTGAGCTATGACTATCTGTGGATCAACATCCGTGTCAAAGGCGGCGCTTACGGCTGCGGCGGAGCTTTCGGAAGAGGCGGAAACGCGTGCATTTCTTCCTACCGTGACCCGAACGTCGGAAGAACCCTTGAAGTATACCGCGGTATCGGCGATTACGTGCGCAATTTCGAAGCAGACGAGCGCCAGATGACCAAATACATCATCGGAACGATCAGCGAACTCGACGTCCCGATGAACCCGTCCGCAAAAGGCCAGACCTCCGAGAGCGCATGGTTCAACGGCATCACCGAAGCAGACTTCCAGCAGGAGAGAGATCAGATCCTCGATGCAACCCTGGATGACATTCATGCACTGGCAGACCTTGTAGATGCAGCCTTAAAACAGAACAACATCTGCGTTGTCGGAAGCGAAGCAGCCATTCAGAAAGAGAAAGAACTGTTTAAGAACGTAGAGAACTTATAAATGAGGAGAAGAGACAGCAATGGAAAACAATGCAAATTATAAATCCGGCTTTGTAGCCCTGATCGGCCGTCCGAACGTGGGAAAATCCACGCTGATGAACCACCTGATCGGACAGAAGATTGCGATTACATCCAAGAAACCGCAGACCACCCGCAACCGCATCCAGACCGTTTATACGTGTGACGAGGGACAGATCGTGTTCCTCGACACACCGGGTATCCACAAGGCGAAAAATAAGCTCGGCGAGTACATGGTCGATGTAGCCGAGAAAACGTTAAAAGAAGTCGATGTGATTCTCTGGCTGGTAGAGCCGAGCAACTTCATTGGAGCAGGAGAGCGCCATATCGCAGAGATCCTGGAGAAAGTCAATGCGCCGGTCCTCCTCATTATCAACAAGACCGATACCGTGGAGAAAGACAAAATCCTGGAATTCATCGATACGTACCGCAAGCTGTTCCAGTTTGCCGAGATCATTCCGTGCTCGGCACTCCGCCATCAGAACACCGATGACATCATTCCGAGCATCTTCAAATATCTGCCGTACGGCCCGCAGTTCTACGATGAGGACACCATCACCGATCAGCCGATGCGCCAGATCGTGGCTGAGATCATCCGCGAGAAAGCACTGTACGCCTTAAACGAAGAGATCCCGCACGGCATCGCCGTTGTGATCGACCAGATGAAAGACCGCCCGAACGGAAAAATCGTTGATATTGATGCGACCATCATCTGCGAGCGCGATTCCCACAAGGGCATCATCATCGGAAAACAGGGCGCGATGCTCAAGAAGATCGGAAGCAACGCGCGGTATGAGCTGGAGCAGATGCTGGAGCAGAAAGTCAACCTGAAGCTCTGGGTCAAAGTCAAAAAAGACTGGCGCGACAGCGATTTCCTCGTGAAGAACTTCGGATATGATAAAAAGAAACTCGATTTATAATATTGCATTATAATAAGGAAGAAACATGCGAGAACCAATCAATGTAAGCGGAATGGTATTATCCGCCTCCCCGGTCGGAGAGTATGACAAGCGCGTCGTGATCCTGACCCGGGAGCTCGGCAAAATCACCGCCTTCGCGCGCGGCGCCCGCCGCATGAAAAGCCCGCTGATGGCCGTCTCCAATCCGTTCGTCTTCGGCGAGTTTCAGGTTTACGAGGGCCGTGACAGCTACACCCTCTCCGGCGCAAACATTAAAGAATACTTCCTCGACCTGGCGCAGATGCAGCCCGGCGTTTATTACGGCTTTTATTTTCTGGAACTGGCCGAATATTTCGGCCAGGAAGGAAACGATGAAACCCAGATGCTGAACCTTCTGTACGTGACGATGAACGCCATCCGCAGCGGAAAACAGGACCTCCGCCTGATCCGGTGCATCTTCGAACTGCGGACGATCACAATCAGCGGAGAAGCACCGCAGATGTTCTCCTGCATGGAGTGCGGCACGAAAGAGAATCTGACCGTTTTCTCCCTGCGCGACAGCGCCATCTACTGCCCAAACTGTGGAAAAACCATCAGAGATCCATGGCCGCTGCAGCCGGGCACCGTGCTGGCATGCCGCTATATCATTGCGGCACCGCTCGCGAAGCTGTATGGTTTTACCGTAAATGAAGAGATCCTGGACGAACTGGAACGATTGCTGCGTGCATATCTCCATCGCTATGTCGAAAAGAAGATGAAAACATTACAGATTCTGGATGTGATGAAATAATATAAAATGTAATAATTTGCAAAAATGTGAAATAATTATGTCCAAAAGTGTGTCCACACCTTTACAAATAAGTAGAAATGGGATAGAATATTTGGAATAAAGAAAAAAATGGTTCTGTATTCGTCACAGAAGATATTGCAAATGCATAGTACCAGAAAAAATGAGAAGGTTTTAGTGAAAATGGTAATATAAAAGCTAGAAAAACTATGCGAAACAAGAGAATGTTACGAGTACGGCGAAAAAAATACGACAGGGGAGAAAGGTATGTACAAAAAATCATCCACAGGATGGCTGAAGCATCTGGATTTTATGGTTCTTGATATTATCTGTCTTCAGCTGGCTTTCGTCATGGGTTATTTCTTAAGACATCACAGTTTTAAGCCATATGGAAGCCCAATTTACCGAAATGAGGCTATCGTATTCGCTCTGATCCAGCTGATGATCATGTTTTTTGACGATTCCTTCAAAAACGTCATGAAGCGCGGATACCTCGTGGAAATCGGAATGACTGTAAAAAATATGGTATACATCATCGTTCTTGGTGTATTCTACCTGTTCCTGATTCAGGAGGGAGATCAGTTCTCCAGAGCAACCATTATGCTGACCGGTGCTCTGTACGGAATGCTTTCCTATCTGATGCGCATCGGATGGAAGGCTGTGGTAAAGAAACGCAGCAGCGGGGAACACAGCGGCCGTTCGCTTCTGATCATCACGACCGAAAAACAGTCACAGTCCGTTGTAAAGAGCATGCTGGATTTCGATTACATCGGCGTTCGTCCGACTGGCGTTGTTCTCGTAGACCAGGACAGAACCGGACACAAAATCCACGGCGTACCGGTGGTATCGAACCTTGCAGATGCAGCTGAGTATGTCTGCCGTGAGTGGTTCGACGAAGTGCTGATCGTTCTGCCGGAAGGCAGAGAAATCCCGCAGAAAGTATTCGACGCATTCGCCGAGATGGGCATTACGATCCACGTAAAAATTGCGGACGTGAACGAAATGCAGGGAAAAAATCAGACTGTAGAGCGCATGGGCAACTATACCGTGGTCACCACCTGCATCAATATGGCAAGCGCAGGACAGCTTGTGCTGAAACGAATCATGGACATCTGCGGCGGTCTTGCCGGATGTATTCTGACCGGAATCATCTTCCTGTTCGTTGCCCCTGCGATTTATATCAAGTCTCCGGGCCCGATCTTCTTCTCACAGTACCGTGTCGGAAAGAACGGAAGAAAATTCAAAATTTACAAGTTCCGTAGCATGTACATGGATGCGGAAGAGCGGAAAAAAGAACTGATGAAACAGAACCGCGTCAGCGATGGTCTGATGTTCAAAATGGAGAATGACCCGCGTGTCATCGGAAGCGAAAAAGGACCAGGCAAAGGAATCGGAAACTTTATCCGCAAAACCTCGCTGGATGAATTCCCGCAGTTCTTCAATGTGTTAAAAGGCGACATGAGCCTTGTAGGAACCCGTCCGCCGACAGTGGATGAGTGGGAGAAATATGAGCTCCATCACAGAGCAAGACTGGCAATCAAGCCGGGACTGACTGGTATGTGGCAGGTAAGCGGACGAAGCGAGATTACAGATTTTGAAGAGGTTGTAAAACTGGATACGAAGTACATTTCAGAATGGTCCTTTATGCTGGATATTAAGATTTTGTTTAAAACTGTACTGATTGTATTAGGCCAGAAAGGTTCTATGTAAAAAAAATGAAAAATGGAGATATATTGTAGTTTTGGGAGTAGTGTGGTAAAATAAAGGTAAATTTTAAGAAAAATTTATGAATGGAAGCGCAAAGAAGTCCTGATGACGGCGAAAAGGAAAAAGGCTTCCTTTGACAGGTGGTCCAAATAATGTTAATTATTTGGACCTTTTTATGTGAACTTCCTGAAATATTAACTCTCGTTTCGACATGTTCTTGCTTTAAGCCAGTTGTAGCATACTTTAAAAGGAATTTTATGAGAGTTAATTTTATAGGAAGTTCACATATATACTACCACAAAAGTAATTATCTTTCACTGACAACTATCCTAACACACAGGGGATTGAAAAAGTCATAAAGTTATGGTATAATCGAAAACAAAAGTTCATGAAAAATGAAAGAAGGAAGTATATGAACAACTCAAAACAAGATATATTGAACAACCTGATAAAAGAACCCTTCATCAATCAGCGTATCCTTGCCGCACAGACCGGCCATTCGCTTGGAATCGTCAATCGTTCGATCAAGGAACTGATTTCAGAAGGTTACCTGGATGAAGAGATCCGTCCGACGGAAAAGACACTGCGTGAGGCAAAAGAGAAAGCGCCGAAAAACGCCATTATCCTTGCCGCCGGATTTGGTATGCGGATGGTTCCGATTAATACAGAGACACCGAAAGGACTTCTGGAAATCAAGGGAGAGCGGCTGATAGAGCGCACAATCCGTCAGCTTCATGAAGTCGGCATTACAGAGATTTACGTCGTTGTCGGATTTATGAAAGAGCAGTATGAATATCTGATCGATGAATACGGCGTAGAATTGATCGTCGCTCCGGACTATGTGTCGAAAAACAATCTGCATTCCCTGAAAACGGCGGCAGCCATTTATCAAACAGCTACATCATTCCCTGTGATATCTGGTGTGAAAAGAATCCATACAGCAGAAACGAATTATATTCCTGGTACATGGTCAGCGATCTGGTGGATGATGACAGTACCGTCCGCGTAAACCGGAAGCAGGAGCTGGTCGTACAGAAAGAACAGGCAGGCGGAAACGCGATGATCGGCATCTGTTATCTGCTGGAAACAGAAGCGGAGATCGTGCGGGAGCGTCTGGAAGAACTGGGAAGAGATTCCCGATACGACGGAGCGTTCTGGGAGGAAACCTTATACCGGAAAGACAGAATGATTGTGACGGCCCGTGTTGTACATGCTGCCGATGCCGTAGAAATCAATACCTATGAGCAGCTGCGTGAGATTGACAGCGATTCCAGCCAGCTGCAGACGGATGCGATTCAGGTAATCTGTGAAGCACTTGGAGCACAGCAGAACGAAGTGACAAACATTACAGTTCTGAAAAAAGGAATGACAAACCGATCCTTTTTATTCTCCTGTAAAGATAAAAAATACATTATGCGAATTCCGGGAGAGGGAACCGATCAGTTGATCAACCGCAGGCAGGAAGCCGCTGTATATCAGACGATCGCCGGCCGCAGGATCTGTGATGAGATTGCCTATATTAACCCGGAGAACGGCTACAAAATCACAGAATATCTCGAAGGTGCGCGGGTCTGCGATGCAGAAAATGAGGAAGATCTTCAGAAATGCATGAAGAAACTGCGGGAGTTTCACGGGCAGAAATTAAGAGTAGACCATTCCTTCGACCTGTTCGGACAGATGGAATACTATGAAAGCCTCTGGGAAGGAACTCCGTCAGCATATAAAGATTACGAAAAGACGAAAGCGCATGTGCTTCAGTTAAAGGATTACATCGAAGCAAATGCCGGAGAGTGGGTGCTCACTCACATTGATGCTGTGCCGGACAATTTTCTGTTTGTGGAAGAAAACGGAAAAGAGGAGATCCGCCTGATCGACTGGGAATACGCCGGAATGCAGGATCCGCATGTGGATATTGCGATGTTCTGTATCTATTCTCTTTACAAAAAAGAGCAGGTGGACCATCTGATTGATCTTTATTTTGAAGGAAACTGTGACGACAGAACACGCATAAAAATCTACTGCTACATCGCAGTCTGCGGTCTGCTCTGGAGCAACTGGTGCGAATATAAACGGAAATTAGGCGTGGAATTCGGAGAATATTCCCTGCGGCAGTACCGTTACGCAAAAGATTATTACAAAATTGTCCAGCAGGAACTGGGAGAGGAAGGAAAAGAAATATGTACAAAGTAGAGCGCGCCATTATTATGGCGGCAGGCCTCGGAAACCGGATGAAGCCGGTAACGTTAAAAACACCAAAACCGCTGGTCCGGGTAAACGGTGTGCGGATGATTGATACCGTCATCAATGGACTGCACAAAAACGGAATCACAGAAATTTACGTGGTAGTCGGTTACCTCAAGGAACAGTTCCAGACACTGGAAGAGGAGTACCCGGGTCTGAAGCTGATCGACAATCCGTGGTACGATACCTGCAACAACATCGCATCGCTGTATGTGGCGCGGGAACATCTGGAAAATGCGTTTATTCTTGACGGTGACCAGATCATCTATCATCCGGAAATTCTGGCACCGGAGTTTGAGCGATCCGGTTACAACAGCGTGTGGACGGATGATGAGACCGACGAGTGGCTGCAGACCGTGGAAAACGGCATTGTGACAGGCTGCAGCAGAACCGGCGGAAAGGGCGGCTGGCAGCTCTACAGCATTTCCCGATGGACAGCAGAAGATGGAAAGCGGTTAAAAGGCCATCTGGAGCAGGAGTTTGAAGTAAAGAAAAACCGTCAGATTTACTGGGACGATGTGGCAATGTTCTGCTACCCGAAAGAGTATCAGCTTGGCATCCGGCCAATGAAGGCGGATGATATCATAGAGGTAGATAATTTCAGCGAACTCGTTGCACTGGATGCATCGTATGCGGATTACGCAGAAAGGGAAGAAAATGAACAGTAAAAACCAACAGAAGAAAAAAGAAATCGACTGGATGATCACGCTGGTGCCTCTGGCGCTGATCGTTGCTCTATGTATCGTATTTTTCTTTGCACCGGAGCAGTCGAATCAGGTACTTGGCCAGATTCGATTTCTGTTTGGAGACACCTTTGGAACGTATTACCTGGTCATCGGACTTGGCATTTTCTTTCTGTCTCTGTTTCTGGCAGGCTCCAAATACGGAAATATTGTGCTTGGAAAGCCGGATGAGAAGCCAAAATATTCCTTTTTTGCATGGGGATGCATGATGTTTACCTGTGGTCTGGCAGCAGATATTCTGTTTTATTCGTTCTCTGAGTGGATTTTGTACGCAACAGATCCTCACATCGCAGAACTTGGCAGCATTCAGGACTGGGCAGGCGTATTTCCACTGTTTCACTGGAGCTTTATCCCGTGGGGATTCTATCTGGTACTGGCTGTTGCGTTTGGCTTTATGCTTCATGTAAGAAAACGAAACCGTCAGAAATACA
The DNA here is from genome assembly GCF_003460685.1 of Blautia sp. OF03-13. Lineage (NCBI taxonomy): Bacteria > Bacillati > Bacillota > Clostridia > Lachnospirales > Lachnospiraceae > Blautia > Blautia sp. OF03-13. The sequence continues at coordinate 51,230 of NZ_QTVR01000020.1, forward strand.
GCGAGGCGTGCCGTCCGATTCTGGGAAAACAGACAGATGGAATTGGCGGCCGTCTGATTGACCTTCTGGCTGTCTTTGCACTGCTGGCCGGAACTGCTACCACTTTTAGTGTGGCAACTCCTCTGATGGCGGAAATCATCGGTGAGCTGTTCCATATGGAAGTCAGCAGAACTGTGATTAATATTATCATTCTTCTGATCACCTGCTGTGTTTATACCTATTCTCTTCTGCATGGATTCAAAGGAATCAGCATTCTGGCCAAGGTGTGCATTTATCTGTTTTTCGGACTTCTTGCCTTCGTCCTGCTGTTTGGGGGAGAGACGCGGTATATTATTGAAACTGGATTTTCTTCTCTTGGAAAAATGATTCAGAACTTTATCGGCTTATCGACGTATACGGACCCGATGCGTACGACAAACTTCCCACAGAACTGGACCATTTATTACTGGGCATACTGGATGGTATGGTGTGTGGCAGCACCGTTCTTCATTGGCAGCATTTCCCGCGGAAGAACCGTGCGCCAGACAATTCTCGGCGGATACGGTTTTGGTGTGGGTTCCACGCTTGTCAGCTTTATTATTCTTGGAAATTATTCGATGGGAAAGCAGATTTCAGGTGCAATTGATTTCATTTCGCAGTATAATGAAAATGGGGATTTATATCATCTGATCGTGTCGATGATCAAAACCATGCCGTGTGCACCGCTGATTATGGTTGTTGTATTAGTTACGATGGTTGCATTTTATGCGACATCGTTCGACTCGATCGCATTGACGGCATCGTGCTACAGCTACCGGAAACTGGAAGACGGCGAAGAGCCGGCAAAAGGAATTCAGCTGATGTGGTGTATCCTGCTGATCCTGCTTCCGATTGCACTTCTTTTTGCAGAGAGTTCCATGAACAGTCTGCAGTCTGTCAGTATCGTAGCGGCATTTCCGATCGGCATTGTGATCGTGATGATTGCGGTCAGCTTCTTAAAAGATGCAAAACTGTATTTAGAAGAATTGCAGGGAGGAAAAGCGCATGGAGAGGAGAAAAAAGAGAATCGTTAAACTGACAGCATTTTTGTTTCTGCTTGCGGCATCCATTTTTGTGATGCCGCAAAAGGCGTTTGCGGACGAAAATGAGGATGTTACATTGCCGACGGGCGATATTAAACCCATGGAACCACAGCAGGATGAGTCCGGGATCGATACATACGGGGCCGATGAAGGCGATGAGTTCAGCGGAACGGAGTATGAATTGTATACGGTTCTGGAGAATCGTGTGAAAGAAGCGATGCTGGCTGGAAATGAATGGGTATCCATTAAAGATTTAAAAATAAGAAGGGATACCTATGACATTTGGGAATCGAAACACATAAAGCAGTGAGAATCCCCCATGGTTGAATGGAAGCGTTCACATGGGGGATTTTAATGGATGTTCCTCTTGCAGTCCCCCCCATTTTGTGTTACCATAAAACACGCAAATAACCAACAGCAAGGAGTTCTATTTTACATGAACATTACCTCAAAATACCGTTCTCTCTCCGTCCAGGCGAAGGCGGCGCTTTGGTTTACGATCTGCAGTTTTTTACAGAAAGGCATTTCGTTCATCACAGTTCCGATTTTCACGCGTCTGATGAGCACCGAGGAGTACGGAACCTATACGGTTTATCTGTCCTGGCTGCAGATTTTGACGATTATGACATCGCTGTATTTATTTAATGGTGTTTATGACAATGCGATGGCAAAGTACGAGAAGCAGCGGGATGAATATACATCTGCAATGCAGGGACTGACGCTTGTGATTACGGGTGCGGTTTTTGCATTGTATTGTTTTACATCGGGTTTCTGGGAGAAGATTTTAAATCTGCCGAAATCCATGATTCTGCTGATGTTTTTGGAAGCGCTGCTGAGTCCGGCGCTTTCTTACTGGTCGGGGCGGCAGCGGTTTGAGTATCGGTACCGGATTCTGGTCTGTGTGACGATTCTGCAGGCGCTGATGAACCCGATTGCGAGCTTGGTGCTGATCCGCATGAATGGCGGTACGGCCATGATGAGGATCCTGGGTATCGTCGGAGTGCAGATCTGTATCTGCGTGCCGATTATTGTGTTCCAGTTCTGCAAAGGAAAAGAGTTCTTTTCGAAGGAATACTGGGGCTACGCACTGCGGATCGGAATTCCGATTGTGCCGCATTATCTGTCCGGTATTATCCTGAATCAGGGCGACCGCATCATGATCGACAAGATGGTCGGAAAGACGGAGGTTGCGCTGTACGGGCTGGCGTACAGCATTGGTATGCTGGTGCAGCTTTTCATCAGTGGTATGAACAGTGCATTGACACCGTGGATGTACAGCAAGATCAAAAAGGGCGACATCCGTTCAATGCGGAAGGTGCTGCAGCTTCTTAGTGTTGTAGTGGTCGGTATAGCCGTGGCGCTGATGCTGATCAGCCCGGAGCTGGTGCTGATTTTCGGATCACCGAAGTACCGCGAGGCGGTGTACGTCATTCCGCCGGTGGCAGCGAGTGTGTTCTTTATCTTCATTTATAATATTCTCTCGATGCCGCAGTTTTATTATGAAAAAACACAGTTTCTGATGGCTGCATCCATGGCGGCGGCTGGAGCGAATGTGGTGCTGAACTTTATTTTTATCCGCCTGTTCGGTTACATCGCGGCCGGTTACACGACGCTGGCATGCTATATGCTGTATTCGGTCGGCCATTATATTGTGAGCAAACGGATTCTGGTGAACGAAGGAATCCAGGAAAATCTGATGAGTCCAGGATTTCTTGTGGCGTGCTCCGTTTTTCTGATTGGAGCAAGCATCATCTGCAATCTTATTTTCCCGTACAGAATCCTGCGTTACGCGATTCTGCTCGCAAGTGCAGGGCTGGTCTTCTGGAAGAAAGAACTTCTGCAGAAGACGATGGCGGATATTCGGAAAAAATAAAAAAGTGGGGGAGGATTTGAAACGAATGTTCAGAGACTCCCCGTTTTTGCGCGTTTTTTCTTGACAGTCACAGAAAAAACGATACAATGAAAGAATGAAGAAAAGTAAGGCATTTTAAATTAGAAAAGGAAAAATTACATGAGTACCAGTATTTCAATAAAAGAACTAAAAGAGCTCGATCCGTCAAGCTATCAGATCGTCGATATCCGCGATGCGGTAGAGATCTCCCACGGCGCGATTCCGGGAGCGCTTGTGATGAAGACAGAAGAAATCGAGACAAGTGATGCGATTGACCGGAGCAAAAAGACGATTATCTGCTGCAGCCGCGGCCGGTTCAGTGTCGCAGCGGCGGAAGAATTACAGGAAAAGGGCTGGGACGCTGTGAGCCTGGAGGGCGGTTACATCGCCTGGCTGATGGATGTGATGAGCGCGCCGGAGGAGCAGGACAAGGCGGCAGACGTGGAGAAGAGTCTCCGCAAAAAATTCAAAAAGTCGATCTGGTCCAAATTTACGAAAGCGATCAACACATACGAGCTGGTAAAACCGGGCGATAAAATTGCTGTCTGTATTTCCGGCGGAAAAGATTCGATGTTGATGGCGAAATGCTTTCAGGAGTTAAAGCTTCACAATAAATTTGATTTCGAAGTAAAATTCGTTGTCATGGACCCGGGATACAGCCCGGAGAACCGCAAGGTGATCGAGGATAACGCAAAGAGCCTCCATATTCCGATCACGATTTTCGAGACCGATATTTTCGATTCGGTTTACCATGTCGAAAATTCGCCGTGTTACCTCTGCGCGAGAATGCGCCGCGGCCATCTGTATCATTTTGCACAGCAGCTCGGCTGCAACAAGATTGCACTCGGCCATCATTACGATGATGTCATCGAGACGATCCTCATGGGAATGCTCTACGGTGCGCAGGTGCAGACGATGATGCCGAAGCTTCACAGCATCCACTTCGAGGGCATGGAGCTGATCCGCCCGCTGTATCTGGTGCGCGAGGATGATATCAAGGCGTGGAGAGATTATAACGGTCTGCATTTCATCCAGTGTGCCTGCAAGTTTACCGATACCTGCACGACCTGCAATAACGAGGAGAATCGTTCGAAACGCGTGGAGATCAAGGAACTGATCAAAAACCTGAAAAAGGTGAATCCGTTCGTGGAGAGCAATATTTTCCGCAGTGTCGAAAATGTCAACATTGACACCGTGGTCGGCTACAAGCAGCACGGCATCCGCCACAATTTCCTGGAAGGATACGACGACAATCCGGGGTATGTGCCGGAGGCAGAAAAAGCGGCGGCGGAGACGGAATAAAAAGAAGGAACTCTATGCACAGAAAAATAGAAGAAACGCCGGAGCGGGAGAAAATGCTGATCCGGCTGAAAGAGCTCCGTCTGGAACGCGGTTACTCGATGACGCAGGCGGCGCGGAAGATTTTCAGTCACCCGGACACCTACAACCGGTATGAAAAAGGCATTCGTGAGATTCCGCTGGATTCGCTGATGCTGCTGGCGAAGACGTATGACTGCAGTCTCGACTATCTGGCAGGTGTTTCAGACCGGCCGAGAAAATATGGAAGGTGATGCAGATGGCAATTCCTCTTTATCTGACGACGATTGAACAGGATATTTTTGATACATTCCGGTATCTGCCGCATGCCGTTGCAGTCGGTGTCGGCTTTGTGACGGTTGCAGCAGCGTGGAAAAACCAGCAGATGATAAAGAAACAAAAACGGCTGGAGCATGCGCATGCGGTTCCTGGCACCCAGCTTCTGCTGTGGTTTCTGGTAGCAGTCTATTTTGCGATGATGCTTTCTATTACGCTGTTTTCCAGAGAACCGGGTTCGAGAACGGGCGTGGATGTGAAGCTGTTTGAAACCTGGGGAAACCAGCGGCTGCCGGACCGGTATTTTGTGGAAAATATTCTGCTGTTTCTCCCGTTCGGCGTATTGCTGCCGGCGGCGGTTCCGTCTCTTCGGAAAGGATGGTGCTGCGTCTATGCGGCGTTTTCCACAAGCATGATGCTGGAAACAGTGCAGCTCTTAACAGAGCGCGGCTACTGCCAGTTAGATGATGTTGTGACGAATACGCTTGGAGCAGCCATCGGGTATCTGGTGTTTGCACTGGTGCGGAAATGTTGGAGAGGGAAGATAGAAGAATAGAAGGAAAACAAGAAGGCTCTGCCCAAATGGACAGAGCTTTTTTCTTCCCTGTTTTTATAGCAAGACCCGAAAATAATGCAAAAAATTCAGCACCGCAGAGCGTGAATTACTGCGTCACAGATTTTCGTCGTACCCCGGTACGCCTTCAAATCTGTTCCTTGCAATTCGCGCTCT
>NZ_QTVR01000021.1:0-49826 GCF_003460685.1 Blautia sp. OF03-13
TCAAAAGTATATAAAAGAGCAAGCAGAAGAATCGAGACGAGAAGATTCGAGTAGTACCGCTTTATAGCGGGCCAGCAAAAGTGCTTGCGATACCGCCCTTTGGGGCGAGCAGTAACAATAGCCCTTTGGAGGGCTAATAATAAACCACCAGTTGAACTGGTGGTTGCTAACTTAAAATGCAGATGTCAGTTGGAAAAGAATGTTTATATCCTTTATTTCTTTTAATTGAAAAGTACAGTATTCATTCAGATTACTTCTGGTCGTAAATAAAATCTGACAGCGGTATTTTAATACTACTGACAGAAAACTGTCCTGTGTAGCTGTGACATTAAAATTATCTATGATAAGCAGAGTATCGGATTTCAGGGAACGCAGAAAACGGTTATGTCTTTGAAACCGTTCCTGTTCGCTGATTTCTGGTGGATCATCAATAAAATCCATGTCAGTAATGTCCTGATGAAGATCACCTGTATATTCTACATATAGAATGTTAGTGTAATACTTTTTGTAATGTTTTGCGTAGGCTTTGGCAAGTTCGCTTTTACCAATACCGGCAATTCCGCAAAGAAAAACATGACGGTTTTCCTCAAGCATGGTATATAATTCTTCTAGTTCTTTATCTCTTCCGATAAAATGACGGCATGGTTTCGGAACCTCACTGTCCATAATATAATCCAGCACAATGGGTGACAGGGCACCTCCGGCAATTAATTTTTGATTTTTAGTATCACGTTTGATAAATTGTCGCTCCATGCCAAAAGAAATCAGCTTTGCAAGAAAAAGCAGACGTGAGCTGGCTGGTTTGTACAGAGAAGCCAGATTTTTCTTTTTGGCATCGGAGATGGTGTCATCTTGTATAAATAATGTGTATATATCCTGCATAGCCATATTGCAGTCAGACATCAATGGAAGCAGATTCTGGTGAATGGTTTCTGCCAGTTTTTTCTGATTACTGGGTTTGGAATAGTAGGCAGATATTTTGGGACTGATCTTTGCTTGACCGGTCAGCCAACGACAAACCAGACCATTATCCATAGAAAAATCCTGATTTGCCGGATCATCCATAAAATCTTCAAATAATTCGTATAAAAAATCAGGCTGACTCATTTGATTACTTTCGCTGATATGATTTTTTAAGCAAGTGCTAATAGAAGAAAAATCGCATTGATTCAATAGAAATTCCCCTTTCGTAGTTAAGATTAAGTATATCTATCATAATACGAACATATATTCGATTCAAGAAAATGCGGATATTTTTAAATTGATTGTGTCAATTTACAATCAATTTCTATTCAATGTGGTTTTCAGGCAGGTTCTGTAAAATAAGCTCAGAACAAACAATAACGGGAGGAGCTTATGCAACAGAATATTGAATTTGAGCGGTGCATTGATTTTCTGGTACGGATGATTGATAAGTACGGCGAAGAAGTCCTCCGGGAGTTGGAGGAAGAAAAACAGAATAAGGAAGAAAAAGAAGCGGCAGTTTCCTGAAATACAAAATGTAAATCAGACTGTCGCTTTTTTCATGTATTTTTAAATCAAATAAATTTTAAAAGCTGATGCAGAGTGTGTGACTCATTATTCTGGGAAGCGGTAATACGAGTATCAAATGGCTTGAAATGATTCTGTGTATAAAAGCTCAGAAGAAATTCATTATCTTCGCATTCAAGAAACTCCATAACGCCGCCTACGGAATATTTGAGACTGGATATGGTTTCCAGTGCAAATCCCAGTAGAATATTTCCAGGAATTCGTTTTTCCTTTGGAAGAGAATAGTTCTTTCCCAACTGGGCGATCAGGTAAGCTGCGGTAGTATAGGATTGTATTTCTTCATCCAAAATACTGACACGGGACAGCTTTTTTGCCATTGTCTTGCTGATATTTGAAGCACGGACAGAGATGGGTTTTACTGTAAGTGAAAAATAACCAACCAGTGAAGCATCTTCAGCATCAAATACCAGATAAGTGATAGATTGATCTTTTTTGGTAAACTCAATCGCATTATGTAATAAAAAGTATTCCACATCGGGATTTTTGGGACAAGAAAAATCGGAGAGTAAGTCGTAAAGACTTTCCTCTCCGATATATGTCGGTTCGTCTTTATCCAAATATGCCCGAATATTAACGGTAAAATATTTATCAGACATGTTTTTTCTTCCTTTTTGACATTAAAGCTAAGATTTCCTGGGGGTTCGTTAACTGACGTCCGGGAAGTGTCTGCTTTGGTGTGCGGTCACGGTCAGCTTCGTCAATTGCTGCGATAAAACGCTTTACGCTATTTGGATTGGATACGACAAAATTATGAGTAATACTTGAAGTAGCCATACTAACACCTCCTCTTTTTTGGCTTTTTTGTGTATTTATAGTATATGCAATGTGTGATAAAAACACAATATCAAAAACAGAAATTATTTCTAAATAATTTTCAAGCCGGACATTTATTAGACGCTTCCGATAAGCGAACAATATTTTCGAGCCAATCATTTATAAGTCGCCGATGGTGGGCGGGCAATATTTTGATAACAGAAATGCTATGTATCTAACTTAATTATACGATTGGCGAAGAAATGCGTCAATACGGAAAATAAGTATTGAAAGTAGTTGGAACAAGTACTAAAATAAGGTTGGGACAATAAAACAGAGTTATACTGCGAGGAAGATTATGAAGAATAAAAAGATTAAATGCGATATATATACCAGAGTATCCACAACCATGCAGGTAGATGGCTACAGTCTGGATGCTCAGAAAGAAAAACTCAAGAGATATGCGGAATTTCAAAACATGGAAATCGTAAATGAGTATTCCGATGAAGGTAAGTCTGGAAAGAGCGTAGAGGGCAGACCGGAATTTCAGAGAATGTTAGATAATATTGAGAATGGAACAGATGAGGTACAGTTTGTATTGGTGTTCAAGCTTTCCAGATTCGGTCGTAATGCGGCAGATGTATTAAACTCTTTGCAGAGGATGCAGGATTTTGGAGTGAATCTGATCTGTGTTGAAGATGGGATTGACAGCTCAAAAGATAGCGGAAAGCTGATGATTTCTGTTCTGTCTGCGGTGGCAGAGATTGAACGAGAGAATATCCTTGTGCAGACAATGGAGGGACGTAAGCAGAAAGCCAGAGAAGGAAAATGGAACGGCGGGTTTGCTCCATATGGCTATGAATTGGTAAATGGAGAATTGCAGATCGCAGAAGACGAAGCAGAGATTATTCGTCTGATCTATGATAAATTTATTCATACCAATATGGGAATCTCTGCGATTGCTGCATGGCTGAACCAGCATGGATATAAAAAGAAAAAACGACAGAATAATACACTGGACGCATTTGCCGCTTCATTTATAAAAGGCGTTCTGGATAATCCGGTATACTGTGGAAAGCTGGCTTATGGACGAAGGAAAAACGAGAAAGTATCTGGTACAAGAAATGAATACCGTATTGTAAAGCAGGAAAATTATATGCTGCACGATGGTATCCATGAAGGGATTATTTCAGAAACAGACTGGGAGCTGGCACATCAAAAACGGGAAAAAACAGGTGTAAAATATGAAAAGACACATAGCCTCGAGCATGAGCATATTTTATCCGGAATATTGAGATGCCCGTTATGTGGAAGCGGTATGTATGGAAACGTGAATAGAAAGAAAAAGAAAGACGGAACTTTATATAAGGATTATTTCTATTATGTCTGCAAACATCGTCGCCTGGTAGATGGTCATAAATGTGGATATCGTAAACAATGGAGCGAAGAGAAGATTAACAATGCAGTGGAAGAGGTTATTCGGAAACTGGTGAAGAATCCGAAATTTGAAGAAGCAATTCTGAATAAAATCGGTTCAAGAATAGATACAGAAGAAATAGAAAAAGAGATTGAAGGACTGGAAAAACAGCACAGACAACTGACCGGAGCAAAAGCAAGACTTGGACAGCAGATGGATAGTCTGGATATCATGGATAAATTTTATGAAAAGAAATATCAGGATATGGAGACACGCTTATATCGTCTATATGATGAAATTGAAGGCGTGGAGAATAGTATAGAAGAAGTTAAGAATCGCCTGCTGAATATCCGGCAACAGAAAATATCAGAAGAAAACGTCTATCAATTTCTTTTATATTTTGATAAACTATATGATAAGTTCACCGACCTGGAGAAAAAAGAATTTCTTAATAGCTTTGTAGAACAGGTGGACATTTACGAGCAGGAGCAGCCAGATGGCAGATTCCTGAAGCACATAAAGTTCCGTTTTCCGGTGTATTTTGGAGACAGGGAAATACAGGAACTTTGTTGGGACAACGAAAGTACCGTTGAGACTGTGTGCCTTTTGGGCAAACGAAAACCAGATGCCAAGGTAAAAATAGGCATTGATATGGATGATTATTACCGTATCAGGGAGAATGCTGAAAGCAAATAAACCTTTGCAAAACCGAATAATACACTGAAACAAAGCAAGACAGAAGCTGTTGATGCGTTAGAAGATAACGTGTCAGCGGCTTTTTCTTTTTATATAATAGGAAAGTTCGACATTCGTCGAACTCTTGATAAAAAGAGCCCGCACAAAAGCGGGCATAGAAAACAGACGATAGATTAAAAGAAGTCGATGTAAAAACCTTCTTCAAATTCATCGTCATCGAGGTCATCATCCTCGGTAAGAAAATAGTGCATATCCAAAAGGTCAGAGTCTGTCATGTTTTTGACCAGATTGGATGTCATTCCCTCTGGAGGATTCTTGCTGTATTTTTGTCTGAGTTCCTCTATAAGCTTTGCATCCATGGTTTAAATTCCTCCTTGTCTGTTAATAAGTTCAGTATGATACAGACAGGCAGAAAAATCAAGCAGAGCGGCATTTAGCTTTTGCCATGGCCCTTTCGTAAAATTCTTGAAGAGGAACTCGTTTATGATTGTGATAGATTTCTACTAAAAGCAATGCTGCGTGGACTTCGGAAGTAGAAGAACAGTTCGAGTATATGTATCGGCTGTTCTTTTTTTGCTTTTGAAGGTTAAAATGGTAATGTTTTTCTTGTGTACAGTAGAGTGCCATAGTATAATAAAATCAGTTTTTTGCATAAGTTTAAAAGCTTAAAAAGGACGATCGGCAAACCAGATGAAAGTCTGGGACGCAAAGCTACAGGGCCTGTAAAATGGCAGCCAGTTGCATGAAATGAGGTGCACTGTCTGTTTGGCAGTGCTTTTTTACGGTGTTATTTCATAGACGTGACTATAACAATTCTATTAGGAGAACTTGTAATGAAAAAGAAAAAATGGAGCAAGGTTTTGTCTGTATTTTTAGTGATGGTGACAGCCGTATCGCTTCTGTCAGGCTGTGGCGGGAAGAGTGCGGAAAAAGAAGATGCAGAAACAATCACAGTATATTTATGGAGCACAAACCTGTATGAAAAATATGCACCATATATCCAGGAACAGCTTCCGGATATCAATGTCGAGTTTGTTGTAGGGAATAATGATTTGGATTTCTACAAGTTCCTTGATGAAAACGGTGGATTGCCGGATATTATAACCTGCTGCAGATTTTCCCTGCATGATGCAAGTCCCCTGAAAGACAGTCTGATGGATCTTTCCACAACCAATGCGGCAGGTGCTGTCTATGATACCTACCTCAGCAATTTCAGGAACGAGGATGGAAGCGTAAACTGGCTTCCTGTGTGTGCAGATGCCCATGGTTTTGTAGTGAACAAAGACCTTTTTGAAAAATATGATATCCCGTTGCCAACAGATTACGAGAGTTTTGTTTCCGCCTGCCAGGCATTTGACAAAGTGGGTGTTCGTGGATTTACGGCAGACTATTCTTATGATTATACCTGTATGGAAACACTGCAGGGTCTGTCTATATCAGAGTTGTCTTCTGTGGAAGGACGCAAGTGGCGGACGGTCTACAGTGACTCGGAAAATACAAAGAGAGAAGGTCTGGACGATACCGTCTGGCCAGAGGCTTTTGAACGTATGGAACAGTTTATTCAGGATACAGGGCTTAGTCAGGAAGATTTGAATATGAATTATGATGATGTTGTTGAGATGTACAAAAGTGGCAAGCTTGCCATGTACTTTGGCAGTTCTTTCGGTGTAAAAATGTTCCAGGATCAGGGCATTAACACAACATTTCTTCCATTCTTTCAGGAGAACGGTGAAAAGTGGATTATGACTACGCCATATTTCCAGGTGGCCTTAAACCATGATCTGACAAAGGATGAAACACGCAGAAAGAAAGCAATGGAGGTACTGGATACAATGTTTTCAGAGGATGCGCAGAACAGGATCATTAGTGATGGACAGGATCTGTTAAGCTACAGTCAGGAGGTGGATATGCAGCTTACGGAATATCTGAAAGATATAAAACCTGTGATCGAAGAAAACCATATGTATATCCGTATTGCGTCAAGTGACTTTTTCTCTGTTTCCAAGGATGTGGTTTCCAAAATGATCTCAGGAGAATACGATGCAGGGCAGGCATACCAGTCATTTAATTCTCAGCTTCTTGAGGAAGAAACTGCTTCTGAGGATATCGTGCTGGATTCACAGAAGTCGTATTCCAACCGTTTCCACAGCAGTGGAGGAAATGCAGCATATTCTGTTATGGCAAACACGCTACGTGGCATCTATGGGTCAGATGTGCTGATCGCAACCGGAAACAGCTTTACGGGAAATGTGCTGAAAGCCGGTTACACAGAAAAAATGGCAGGTGACATGATCATGCCAAATGGTCTGGCGGCTTACAGCAGCAAGATGAGTGGGGCTGAGCTGAAAGAAATAATCAAAAACTTTGTAGAAGGCTATGAGGGAGGATTTATTCCGTTTAACCGTGGCTCTTTGCCAGTAGTTAGTGGTATTTCTGTGGAAATTAATGAAACGGAAGATGGCTATACATTAAGTAAAGTTACAAAGGATGGAAAGGCAGTTCGGGATGAGGATACTTTCACGGTGACCTGTCTTGCCACACCGCAGCATATGGAAACTTATCCTGTAGATGAAAATATGATATTTGATGGAGGAGCTACATCTGTGAAAGATACCTGGACAGCATATGTTTCAGGTGGTAATGCCGTTCTTGCAGAACCTGAAGATTACATAACCCTGAGGTGAGAAAAATGGATGTTAAGAATTATAATAGAAATAGAAAGAAACCTGTCAGGAAAAAAGGATTAAGAATAGTTGCTTTTCTTCTTCTCTTTATAGGAGTTGTTCTGGCTGTTTTCCGATATTATAAGTTTATGTCGAAATCTATTTACGAGGAAAGTGTTTCTCATCTGACGGAAGTTCTTCATCAGTCTGATCAGATGCTGAGAGAACTGACAAATAAGAACCTGACTTACCTCCATATTTGGGGCGAGAATCTGCAGAATATTTCCGGTGAAGACGAGATCCGTGATTATATAAAGAAAGCGCAGGAAGATGCAGGCTTTTTGGAATTCTTTTTTCTATCATCTGACGGTGACTACAAGATGGCGACAGGTGAAACCGGGTATCTTGGATTACAGGAAAATATTGAAGAGGATATCCGGCAGGGAAATGATGTGATAGCGAATGCAGCAGTTCCCGGAAAATCCCAGCTGCTTGTTTTTGCCACACCTAAGGCGCATGGAATTTATCAGGGATTTGAATACGATGCAATTGCCATTGCTTATGAAAATTCTGATATCGTAGATGTACTGGATATTTCTGCTTTTGATGGAAATGCCCAGAGTTTTATTATTCATCCGGATGGTCGTGTTGTGATTGATCATTCTTCCGAGTTATGGGGGAACGTGTATAATTTCTTCGGTTTTCTGAGTAGGCATTCTGATATGTCTGAAAAAGAGATCAATGTCCTTTTGGAGAAGTTTAAAGCGGGACGTACTGATGCGATGTTGCTGAATCTGGATGGAAGAAATTATTATCTGGTCTATGAAAAATCGGATATTCAGGACTGGATGTTTCTGGGACTTGTCCAGGCTGATATTGTCAATGCCAGTATGAACAATCTGCAGTTTACCACGATGCTTCTTGTTGGAGCTGTTGTACTTTGCATTGCTGCCTTTTTTATCAGTCTTATTATCCAGAAAAACAGGAAAAATCTCAGAAGAAAGGATGTGGAGATCCGGTACCGTGATGAGCTGTTTCAAAAGCTTTCCATGAATGTGGATGACGTTTTCCTGATGCTGGATGCCCAAACATATCAGACGGATTACGTCAGCCCTAATGCGGAAAAACTGCTGGGTATTACAGTAGAACAGATTCGCAAGGATATTCGTGTTTTAAGAAAACTGCACCCTGCAGATTCTGAAGACTCGCAGAAGAATCATCTGAAAGAAATTCCGGTTCATGAACAGCAGGAGTGGGATTGTGAATTTATACATCGGAAGACAGGGGAAAGGCGCTGGTTTCATAATATTGCAATGGGAAGTGAGGTAAACGGGGAAAAGAAATATATTCTGGTTATGTCAGACCGTACCTCTGACCGGAAAATGAACCAGGCTCTTTCTGAGGCAGTCCATGCGGCAGAGACTGCAAATAGGGCGAAGAGTATTTTTCTTTCCAATATGTCTCATGATATCCGGACACCAATGAATGCGATTATTGGATTTACAACATTGGCTGCAAGTAATATTGATGACAAAAAAAGGGTTCAGGATTATTTGGGCAAAATTCTTTCTTCCAGTAAGCATCTGCTTTCACTGATCAATGATATATTGGATATGAGCCGGATTGAGAGCGGAAAGATCCATCTGGAAGAAACAGAAGTCTGTCTGTCGGATGTGCTTCATGATCTGAAGACGATCATCAGTGGACAGATTCATGCGAAGCAGCTGGAGCTTTATATGGATGCCATGGATGTTACGAATGAGGATGTCTATTGTGACAAACTGCGGCTGAACCAGATACTGCTGAATCTTTTGTCAAATGCGGTTAAGTTTACTCCGGCAGGCGGAACCGTTTCTGTCCGTCTCAGACAGTACCCGGGAAAAGTAAAAGGCAGCGAACTGTATGAATTTCGGGTAAAGGATAACGGAATTGGAATGAGTCAGGAATTTGTACAGAAGATCTTTTCTCCTTTTGAGCGGGAGCGGACTTCTACAGTCAGCAGGACTCAGGGTACGGGACTTGGAATGGCCATTACCAAGAACATCGTGGATATGATGGGCGGTACTATTGAGGTTCAGACAGAGCAGGACAAAGGCACCGAGTTTATAGTCCGTCTGCCATTTCGGACTCAGCCTGAGCATCATCGCATAGAGAAGATTTCGGAACTAGAGGGTCTTAAGGCATTGGTTGTAGACGATGACTTTAACACCTGTGACAGTGTAACAAAGATGCTTGTAAAGGTTGGAATGCGTTCGGAATGGACAGTCTCGGGTAAAGAGGCTGTTCTCCGTGCACGACAGTCAATGGAGCTGGGGGATGCATTTCATGCTTATATCATTGATTGGCGTCTGCCGGATATGAATGGAATTGAAGTTACACGTCAGATCCGCAGTCTTGATGACAATACGCCGATCATTATTCTGACGGCATACGACTGGTCAGATATCGAAACAGAAGCCAGAACTGCAGGAGTGACTGCATTCTGCGCGAAACCTCTGTTTATGTCAGATATCAGAGAGACTCTGATGGCTGCCATCGGTCAGAAACAGGCCCAGGCAGAGGATAAGATTCTTCCGGCAGCAGATTTAGATTTCAGAGGCAGGCGTATACTTCTTGTGGAAGATAATGAACTGAACAGTGAAATTGCAGTGGAAATTCTGAAAGAATATGGATTCCTGGTTGATACAGCAGAAAATGGAGCAGAGGCAGTGGAGAAAATTAAAAATTCAATACCAGGGGATTATGATCTGGTACTGATGGATGTGCAGATGCCTGTAATGAATGGATATGAGGCTACCAGGCAGATCCGTGCGCTTACTGATCCGGCACTGTCGGGAATTACCATTCTTGCCATGACTGCTAATGCTTTTGATGAGGACAGAAAGAAAGTTCTGGAATGCGGTATGGATGGATTCTTATCCAAGCCAATAATTATTGAAGAATTGATCGATACGTTACAAAAGAATCTGGATTAGGTGCCTGGAACATCATAAAACCCACAAGGTAGAAGAGGGAAATGGAAATCAGGCAATCAGGAGCCTTCCAGGTGCATGGAAAAATTTTTATTGTAAAAAAAGGGATGAGTCTGGAAATGTAATCCATGTTTTATGTACGGTCCGTAGTATCAGCGATTCCAAGAGACGTGAAGAGGATCTTAACTTTGCTGCGGAAGCAGCAAAGCGGGAAGCCGAAATGAAAACAAGGTTTCTGGCAACGATGAGTCATGATATCCGTACACCACTGAATGGTATTATCGGTATGGTAAATATGGGAAATCAGTACGCAGATGATCCACAGATGCAGCAGAAGATCAGAGAAAAGGTAATGGAATCCCTAAAATATCTGGTGTCTCTGGTAAATGATGTGCTGGGTATGAATAAACTACAGAGCGGAGATTTGAAGGATTCTGTCGAATATTATGGACAATGCCATAAAATTCAGTCAGGCGGGTAGTGTGCTCATGGTCGGGGTTAAGGAAGAGTTTCTGCCTTTAACTGTCACAAGATCAAAGTTTTTATGTGCCACGGATAATTCGGCAGCCAATTCGCTGAGCTTGTTATACAGCACAAAAGCATAATTCAAAACAATGCCGTTACAGGAAAGCATAACCGAAACTGCCTGATGCCCATAGTCCTGTTTGCCTTTCAAATGAGATTGATGAAAATACGCATCTTCAATCGGATGCAGAGCCCGTGACGAAGGCTTTGTCTTTGCAGCTATCGTATCGTCAACAATACAGAAAACAGGTTTTCCGGTGCGGGCTGCTTCTGAATAAATAATCTCAATGACAGACCGTTTTAATGTATCTGAAAGCAACGATTCATCCCACTTTCCAGAGTTGAGAAAATGGGCAATTGTAGTTCTATGGCAGGAACTGTTTTTGGCAAAATCCGTGGTTTTTCCATGGTATCCAGAAAGAAAGATGCTAATCAGGATACTCATAAGATGATTGATCATTCGATTAGAATACGATTTGCATAAATCTAATTTTTTAAACTGGTTGTATATGAATGCTGAATGATGTATAGTATTTGCAGGAGACACCTTCTTTCGTGAATGCTGTAAATGTTGGTTTGGTCACTTTCATTATACAACACAATCGAATTCAAGGTGTCTTTCTTTTATGCAAAATCACGAACTTGCTCATTTATAGTATAAAGATAAAATGCGTAGTAAGAATTCAAATAAAAATAAAAGGAGGCTATAACAATGAGTAAAACAGAATGGACGAAAAAAATAATAATCATTGTGATTGGTTCGATCATAGCAGCATATGGCATTACCCTTGCATTGTATGCGGGATTTGGAGGGGCAACCCTTGCTGTTTTGTGGCAGGGGATTTCAAGGACATTTCATATAAGTATAGGCATGGCATCTCTGATTGTAGCCATAATTATGATTGTGTTCTCATTTTTCTATGACAGATCACAGATACATATTGGTACGATTATTTATCAGCTTGTGTATAGCCTCTGTGTTGATTTGTTTGCAAATGCACATGTGTACAGTACGCATTTGTGGGTGAATGCACTGATTATGTTGCTGGGAGTCATGCTTTTTGCAGTCGGAACAGGAGTTTATGCGGCAGCTTCACTGGGACGTGGTTCTTACGAGGCATTAACCTTTTCTCTTGCGGAAAAGAACGGCTGGCAGGTAAAAGCAGTGCGGATGATACTGGATATTGTTATGGTACTTACCGGAGTTTTGCTGGGGGGAAAGTTTGGCATATGTACAATCGTAACGATCATTATCTCAGGACCGGTTATTCAGTTTACAGCATCAAAAACTAAAAAGTTATTAAAAAAATAAAGATGTGGATTTGGTGAAAATCGTCACCGGCGGGAGTATCCAGAAGCAGTCCGACGCCTGATCTATACGACCAACACCATCGAAGGATTTAACCGCCAGCTCCGAAAAGTCACAAAATCAAAAACTGTATTTCCATCGGATGACAGCCTGCTTGACATGCCTGGAAATTGCATTATAATACAAACAAGGACAGAGTCCCCAAAACGGGCTCCGTCCTCGATAACTAATGACATATCTTATATCAGTTTTTTCTGCTTACATAAAACTTGAAACCGTCTCAATTACCGCTCTGTAGATTACAGCACAATTAAAAACTTTGTTTTCAATGTTACTAAGGATATCCGCATGACAGACATACCTACATGGAAACAGAAATTAGAACAGCAGTACATCAATCTTGCATTTGACCCTGCTGTAGCATTGAGTGATTTATCGAAGAAGGAGGCCTCCTATTTGAAAAAGAAAAAAGATGAAGTAACTATCCGTTCCAGTGCAGCAGAATACTTGACCTATGTTGCCTCTGTTGGTGGTCAGCAGGATAGTATTGAGATGCGCTATGAGGATGAGAATATATGGCTGACACAGAGGATGATGGCCACATTGTATGACGTTGGTTTGCCAACGATAAATGAACATAGCAATATAATCTTCAAATGATTATTGCGGTTGGATTCAAGGTTAATAATGAGCGAGCAGTACAGTTTCGCAAGTGGGCCAATGGCATCGTGAAGGACTACGCCATCAAAGGTTGAGTCATGGATGATGAACGCCTGAAAAATGGTGGCTCTGTGCTCACAGTAGAATATTTCGACCATTTGCTTGAGCAGATTCGAGAAATCCGTCTCTCTGAGCGTAGATTTTATCAGAAGATAACAGATATCTATGCTACAGCTCTTGATTATGACCGAACAGCGAAAACAACAAAGCAATTTTTTGCAAAAGTGCAGAACAAGATGCACTATGCAGTTCACGGACATACAGCAGCGGAGTTGATTTACGAGCGAGCAGATGCAGATAAGCCACACATGGGATTAACTACATGGACTGCAGCTCCGGAGGGCAAGATTGTAAAAAGTGATGTCAGCATTGCGAAGAATTATCTAACAGATAAGGAAATGCGTTCATTGGAGCGTATTGTATCTGCTTATTTGGATTTGGCAATGGAACGCTGCAGACATCAACCCTGACGGGTGCAAAGATCAAAGAAATGGCAAAAGAAGGCTGTGATCTCAATGGAAACGGATATCCTTATCCATATGTGCTTCTGACCAAAGATGGAACCGATCTGGAGGACGAAAAAGAGTACACCGTTGTGATCTGTGGTTTCTTAAAAGGAATGGAAGACGAGCTGAATCAGCAGGATACCGGAATCGTCGGTCTTGATGCAGCAAAAGAATATCTGAAGAACGTAAAAGAAGTTTCATCCGGTACGCCGGATGACAGTCTGGTCAAAGAACAGAAAAAAAGACCATTATGTGTACGGATGTTGTGATCGAAGAAAATACGTATTACATGGTTTTAAAGAAGCTGGACGGATACGACTGGTCGATGCTGATGCTGGTGCCGACATCGGATCATTATGCGCAGATGTGCCTGCGGGTAGCGGATAATGGAATCGGTATGAGCAAAGAATTCCGGAACAGCAGCCACCCGCTGGCAAAGAAAATCCCGATTCTTGCGATGACAGCCAACGCATTTTCAGAAGATGTGCAGAATGCCTTCAATGCGGGCATGAACGCACACATAGTAAAACCGGTGGATATGAAGGTACTGATAAAAACAGTGCGGAATCTTCAGACGGGCGCCGGAGCGGCAGGAACTTTAAATTGAAAAAATCCGGCAGAGTGTTTATAATGGATGGGAAAAACAAAACAGAAAGGCAATGCTGTTATGCGTAAAATTACAGAATTAAAAGAAAAACAGGAGATTGCGCTTGGAATATTACTGTATCTGGATGAAGTCTGCCGGAAACATCACCTGATCTATTTTGCAGCAGATGGAACTCTGCTCGGGCTGATCCGGCATCAGGGGTTCATTCCGTGGGATGATGATGTGGATGTCTGGATGCCGAGAGCGGATTATGAAAAACTGGAACAGATTGTAAACAGCGAAACGGATACACCGTACCGCGTCATGAATTTTCATAATACAAAGGGTTTCACACTGGCATACGGAAAGCTGGTACACACCGGAACGAGTCTTGTGGAGCACGTGGCAGGAGCTGTGGATACCGGTCTTTTCGTCGACATTTTCCCGTTTGACGGACTGCCGGAAAAGATACACCGGAGTACGACCGTCACTGGAAAAAGCTACTGTTTCTGGAAAGCCAGCGGATGAATGCATTCCGCACCTACCGCCAGACCTTAAAAGGAAACAAAGGAAGCTTCGCAAAATGGTGCAAATGGGCGATCCGGAAATGCTATGGAAAAGAGCGGATTCTGCGCGAGATGGAAAAAGAGTGCAGAAAGTACCGCGCGGAGGACTCAAAGTGGGTGGCCTGCCAGTGCGGCGGTTACCGCAAGTCGGACGCGATTCCCAAAACAGCGATCGAAGAGATCGTGCGCCTTCCGTTTGAAGGCCATCTGATCAATGCCCCGGCGGGATACGAGACGTATCTTCACACCCTGTACGGCGATTACCATCAGCTTCCGCCGGAGGATCAGCGTCATCCTGCGCATGTGGGAGATGCCTACTGGCGTTAGAACAGAGAAAAAAGCAGATGAGAGGTAAGCAATGAGTAAAATACTGGTGCTGGGACGTACCATGGACATGGGCGGAACGGAAGTGGCCATGGCAGCGCTGCTGCAGAAACTGGTGGAGAAAAAAGAAGATGTAACGCTTCTTCTGGTCGAAAAAAGAGGCGTTCTGCTGGAGCGGATTCCGAAGGAAGTGGAAGTGCGCCAGATGATCTGGGACAAAAAGCCGCATCCGGCTTTGGAACGGATTGTGGGAAAACGGGAGACACCGGCAGAACGGTCTTTTTATGCCAGAGGAATGGGCGTATTTCTGATGCGCGTCGTGTATGGAAAGAAACGGTATGGAAAACTGTATGAACGGATTCTGGAGTGTGTGGAGCCGGAAACAAAACAATACGATCTTGTTTTCGACTTTTTCGGATTCGGTGCGTTCACAACCGCATTCGGAGCCAGAAAGACGAATGCGCGGAAGAAAGCGGTCTGGTTCCACGGAGAAAATCTCTGGTGGCTGTTCCGGACCAGGGACTTTATTCCGGAGTATGATAAAATTTACTGCGTTTCCGAGCCTGTCCGGAAACAGGTCATTGCCCGTTTTCCAGAACTCGCGGACCGGACAGAGGTTCTGCTGAATTTCATTGACATCAAACAGGTGCAGAGACGGAGTGAGGAGCCGCTTAGCGATCCGCAGTACACAGGAGAGCTGAAATTTCTGACGGTGGGAAGAGCTTCGGAAGAAAAAGGATATGATATTGCGGTGCAGATTACGGCGGAGCTGAAAAAACGGGGACTTTGCTTCAAATGGTTCATCATCGGTGATGGAAGAGATCTGAACAAGCTGCGGACCATGGCAAAGGAATATCAGGTGGAGCAGGAAATTATTTTTCTCGGAATGCGCGAAAATCCTGCGCCGTACGTAAAATCCTGCGACCTGTATCTCCAGCCGTCCCGTCACGAAGGCTATCCGATTACGATTGTAGAGGCGAGAAGCCTGCAGAAGGTCATCATCGCTTCCGATATTCCGTCCATGCGCGAGCAGATCCGGGATGGGGAAAACGGATATCTCTGTCCGCTGGATGTGATGCAGTTTGCCGATAAAATCCAGAAAGTGCTGGCAGATCAGGAAGGACGCGATGCGGTCAGAAAGAAGCTGCGGGAGGAACCCATTGATTTTTCAGCGGGATATGCGCAGATAGAAGCGTTTGCAAAAAAATAAAAGAGAAACAGCAAGAAAAAACGCCAGAACCGGCGATAAGATATTTCCGGTTCCGGCGTTTCTTTAGTTCTGGCGTCCCTGCTTGCTCTGCTGCTTGTTTTCATACATATATTTATCTGCTTTGTCAAACAGCGTGCGGAGCGTACATTCGTTGTAATCGGTGGAAAGTGCCAAGCCGTGGGAATAGCTGATGCGGAACTGGGTTCCGTAGCCGTTGAACTGTTCGACTTCGTTCTGAAACTCTGTGAGGATTTCTGTGATGCTTTCGCGGGTTGCATCATAGATGACCGCCATAAATTCATCGCCGCCGTATCTTCCTACGAAATGCTTCGCGGGAATCGAGTTTCGCAGCAGCCGGGCAAAGTTCAGAATCAGCTGGTCGCCGATGGAGTGGCCGAGGCTGTCGTTGACGCGTTTCAGGTTGTTCATGTCAAAGACGATACAGGCGGTAGGAGTTTTGATGAATTCCACATTGTGGAACAGCTCTTCGCACTTGCTCTTGTTCGGCAGTCCCGTGTGAAGGTCGATGTAGGCTTTCTGTTCCAGCTGGCGGTTGGCATGGGAAACTTTGACTGCGGCAACCGTTTCATCTGCCATCTGGAAATACGTCTCGCTCATGTCTACCAGATCCGCCGTTCCGTTTTCTCCGGATCTGACCTTCTGAATTTCATTTTTCAGTTTATCCCAGTAGGCAATCTGGACATCCAGTTTTTTCTGATAATCCTTGTCGGAAAGACTCACGAGATCGTAGTGGCCGTCCTCGTATTTCAGTACGCTTAAGATATCGTCCAGGTAAGGTCTATCTCAAATCCGGAAAGATCCCAGACTTCAATACTCTTTTTTCCCTTCCTGAAGCTCCTTTTTCTCCCCTTGTCCCGCTGAAACATGCTTTCCGCATCCTGAAACAGAAGCCTTCTTTCATCTTTCAGACGGATTACCGTTTCTAAACCGCATTCCTTCAAAGTATTGATAAACGGGGCATTCAGGTACAGTGCATCCGCCACAATCACATCTGCGAAATGACCATGCCTTTTCTTTAAACGCCGGATGAGCCTTTTCGCTCCTGTCAGTTCCCCTTCATCTTTTTCTGAACCATCTCTGGGTTTCAGCATTTCCTGCCCAAAGATCACATGCGGCGATTTTCCTACCGTCATACATACCACACTTCGATGAAAGTATTCTGTCTTCCCCGTCCCGTTCTTCCGGCTCAGGCAGTCTGGACAGGACTTTTTTGTACTGCTGAATAATTCCACCCCATCAATACCTGCCGCAACATATCCGCCTATGGTTCCTTCCCGAAATACGCGGTTGCGTTTCAGAACATCAATCGTCTGCGCGTGAATTTCCTCGATTTCTTTTGGATCAATCCGGGAAAGAAGATCCCTGACTGCATCAACTTTTGGGATTTTTCCACGGATACAGTTTTTCGGTCGTTTCTCCATGCTTTCCGGCGCTGAAAAAATGGTATGAAAACTTTCATACTGAAGCATCAGGAAAATCAGCACTGGCATAACGATATTAAACAACGGGATGGGTTTTCTTTTTCTTTCATCGGATAAACCCTTGATTTTTTGTGGAATTTTGTATACACTTTTCATATAAGTTAGCAGTTTCTTCAATGCTAATTTTTCATTAAGGACACCTTCTTTCGTATGTTTGTGGGGTAACATAATTATACAATAAAAGGTGTCCTTTTTGATTGTTTATTGCAGTAGTGGAAGAAACAAGAATCCCCCTGCTTTAGCTGTGGGGAGTGTCAAAGTCTACAATTGGAAGCGAGGTGAAGCATTTGGAAAAAGAAAAACAGAAAACAGAGAGAAAAGAACATATTCTGGTCTGTCTGTCATTTTCGCCGTCCAATGAAAAAATTATCCGGACTGCGGCACAGATGGCCCGGGCATTTGGTGCTAATTTTACAGCACTGTATGTGCAGACCGCGGAACCGGCAGAGAAAACGCCGGAGGATCAGGCAAGGCTGCAGAAGCATATCCGCCTGGCAGAACAGAGCGGGGCGGAGATTGTAACGACGCACAGCGAGGACATTGCCCTGCAGATTGCAGAATATGCGAGAATTTCCGAAGTAACGCGGATTGTCATTGGAAAAAGCATGATGGATCAGGGATTTTTTCGAAAGAGAAGGGGATGGACCGAACGGCTGACCGATCTGGTGCCGGATTTGGAAATCCATATCATTCCGGATTCCAATATCATTACCATATATCTGGTCGGCGTTATGATGACGTCCATTCTGACCAGCGGTTATACCTGCAGCGTAATCAGTTCTGTGATCAGTGTAGTGCTGTTTAACTACTTCCTGACAGAACCGCGTCTGACACTGTACGCGTACGGTTCCGGTTATCCGGTGACCTTTGCCATCATGCTGGGCATTTCCATTCTGACAGGTACGCTTGCATCAAAATTAAAAGAGAATGCAAAGCTGTCTGCGCGGGATGCGTTCCGGACGAAAATTCTTTTCAATACCAGCCAGCTTCTGCAGAAGGCAGAGGATGCGTCGGAGATTTTTGATATTACAGCGACAAAGCTTGTAAAACTGCTGGGAAGGGATCTGACGGCCGCACCGGCAGGGGCACAGGAGAGCAGAATTGTCCTCGGAACACTTTACAGCGCGCAGACAGGAGGAAAGACGGAAAAAATCTTTGACCTAAGGGAACAGGAAATCATTCAGTGGGTTCTCGACAGCCGGAAAAGAGGAGAAAAATGTCTGGATCGCGGTGGAGGACAACGGCCCCGGGATTCCAAAAGAGTCCAGAGAGCATGTGTTTGAGATGTTCTATTCCGGGAAAAATAAAGTAAGCGACAGCCGCAGAAGCCTTGGCCTTGGACTGGCACTCTGCCGTTCGATTGTAAATGCGCACGGCGGGGAGATAGCACTTTATGACTACGATCCACAGGGCTGCTGCTTTCGGATTAACCTGCCGCTCAGTGAGGTGAATTTGAATGAATAAGACATTAATTCTGGTTGTGGAAGATGATACGCCGGTTCACAACCTGATTACTACGACGTTAAAAACACACGATTATAAGTATATTTCTGCAAAGAACGGTGCGGGTGCCATTATGGAGGCATCCACACATAATCCCGACATTGTTCTGCTCGACCTTGGCCTGCCGGATATTGATGGCGTAGAGGTGATTGAAAAGATTCGAAGCTGGTCGAATATGCCGATTATCGTAATCAGTGCAAGAAGTGAGGACAGCGATAAAATCGAGGCATTGGACGCAGGAGCGGATGATTATCTGACGAAACCGTTTTCTGTGGAGGAACTGCTGGCCCGCCTTCGAGTCACACAGCGCCGTCTGTCCCAGATGCAGGCAGAAAATGGAGTCCAGTCGGCTGTCTTTGAAAACGGCGCACTGCGGATCGAGTACGCAGCGGGGTGCGCATATCTTGACGGAGAGGAACTTCATCTGACACCAATCGAATACAAGCTGCTCTGCCTGCTGTCGCAGAATGCAGGGAAGGTGCTGACGCATACGTTTATCACACAGAAAATCTGGGGAAGCAGCTGGGAGAACGATATCGCTTCCCTCCGTGTTTTCATGGCGACGCTTCGGAAAAAGCTGGAAAAGAACGGAGAGCAGACGCAGTATATCCAGACGCATATCGGGGTTGGCTACCGGATGCTGAAGGTAGAGTAAAAGAAGAAAAAATTTGACTTTACAGGCCTAAAATGATAGCATAAAGGACAGAGAACGCAGTTTTGGGAGGACGAAAAAACGGATGATGAAAAACCTCGAAGTACTGGAGGAAATTAGAAAACAGGGAAAAAATCTGATCGAGACAAAACGGGATGAGTTTGTAAAGCAGAATCTTTTATCGGACGAGTTTATTCAGATGATGCAGAAGAACAAAAAGCCGTTCGAGCTTCTGATGTCGTATTATCAGTGCGCCATTATGGAAATCGAGACAAAGTTCCGGGTGCTGAATCAGGAATACTCGCTTTCCTATGACCAGAACCCGATTGAAGGAATCAAAACAAGGGTCAAATCGTATGAGAGCATTATGCGGAAAATCCGCGTGAAAGACATCCCGGTCACACTGGAGTCTATCGAGGAAAATATCCGCGATATCGCCGGTGTGCGTGTGATCTGTTCTTTTCCAAGCGATATTTATAAGCTGGCAGACAGTTTTCTGAAACAGGATGACATTACGCTGATTGAGCGGAAGGACTATATTCAGCATCCGAAGGAGAGCGGCTACCGCAGTCTTCATCTGATCGTTCAGGTGCCGATCTTTTTACAGGATACAAAGAAACTGGTCTACGTGGAAGTACAGTTCCGTACGATCGCGATGGATTTCTGGGCGAGTCTGGAGCATAAGATGCGCTACAAGAAAAATATTCCCGAAAATCATGTCAAATATCTGCAGGATGAACTCTACGACTGCGCAAGACAGAGCGCGGAGCTGGACAACCGTATGCAGAATATCCGGAATCTGATTGCAGAGGAAGCAGAAGAGGAAGACCACTGCACCTTTGTAACGCTGCCGATGCGATGACGGATTTGAAACAAGGAGGATGCAAAATGAAACAGTGTATGGATGCAGATAATCTTCACCGTCACCTGAAAAAGATCATCGGTTAGGTGCAGGCGATCGAACGTATGGTGGATGAGGACGTGCCGTGCGAGGATATACTGGCGCAGATCAATGCGGTAAAATCGGCACTTCATAAAGTAGGACAAGTTGTCCTCGAGGGCCATATCCAGCACTGCGTGCGCGACGGCATCGAGCACGGAGATGCGGATCAGACGATTGTACAGTTTACGAAGGCTGTGGAACGGTTTGCAAATATGAAATAAAAATAAGAAGATAAGATGAAAAGAGAACTTCCGGCAGGAGCAGAAAAAAGATGCTTCGTCAGAAGTTCTTTTTGTTTTTCTGATTTTGAAAAACTCCTCTTGACAACCAATACCCCTATAGGTATACAAGGAGGAAATAGTGTGAAAAAGTTAGAGGAGTTTCTCGAGTTGGGGAGGAACGAAGAAGGACATCACGCTGGCATGCGCCGACAAGAGCAAAAAGCTTTTCGTCTTCCTTGTGTAAATCGATTATGGTAAAAATCCTCCCAAAAACAAAATAGAAATAAGTCGTTGTATCCTGTTTCTATCGTACCGGATTTTGCAGAAAAGACAAGTGCGTACCTGAAAGTGACATGGTTTCCAAAAGATACTAATGGACTTCGAAATTAAAGAATCAGCTCCTGTTCCCGGAACAGTGCGTCGACCGCCTCTTCATACTCGGCAAGCCGGTTCGCCTTTTTGATCTTTTTCAGATATTTCTGCGGATTGGTAAACGACATTCCAAGATAAATCCAAAGTGCTTTTAATTTGAACAGCACATTTTTATCCCCGGAAATCACACACGCATAACCGGCGCAGAGATCCTCACAGAACGCGTGCAGCAGCTCTTTATCGGGAGCAGAGGCTTCGCCGCCTGCCGGATCTGCACTGCGCAGCATCCCAATCAGCCACGGATTCTGCAGTACCCCGCGTCCGAGCATCACTTTCTCCGTGTCCGGAAACTCACGGCAGAGATTCTGAAAATCATCGGGTGAGAAAATGTCACCGTTGTAGCAGAGCGAGCAGCGGCTCGTCTCATACGCTGTCCGGTAGCACTCCATGCGCGGCGTAAATTTATAGAAATCTTTCTGAATCCGCGGATGAATGATCAGTTCCTCGAGCGGATATTTGTCGTAAACCGTAAGCAGATCCTCCCACTCGTCGGTATCCGTTGTGCCAAGCCGCGTTTTGATCGAGATGCGGCAGTCGCACGACGAAAAAATCTCATCGAGAAACGCGTCGAGCGTATTCGGCCACGCGAGCAGCCCGGAGCCGCGCCGCTTGGCGACAACCGTGCCGGACGGGCATCCGAGGTTCAGATTGACGGTATCGTAACCGTACTCCCTCAGTTCCTTTGTCAGGGACAGAAAATCCTCCGCCTGATTAGTGAGAATCTGCGGAATCACCGTCATTCCTTCGTTGTGCTCCGGGAGAATATCGTTCCGTTCGCGGGAACTCATTTTTTTATTTGTAATAAACGGCGTGAAATAACGGTCCGCCGCCGGAAAATATTTGTGGTAAGCATTCCGGTACACATACCCGGTCAGCCCTTCCATCGGGGCGAGATAAAACTGCATGATGATAAAATCCTTTCGAAAAATAGTCAGGGAACTGCAGAAAATGACTGCATTTCCCAATATCCAAAAGTGTACCACAAAACCATGGAAAACGACAGAAAAAGTTCCTACAGAAAGTGCAGTCAGACACCGAGAAGCACGGAAAATACAAAATATACTAAAATAGTGGGAAAAATAGAGAAAAATGCAGAAAAGGTCTTGACTTTAAAGTGTACTTGAATGATACACTGATTCCAGAAGGAAACATAAGGGAGGAATTTCAAGATGGAAAAAGTAAAAAAAGTAACCCTTTCCGGCATGCTCTTTGCGATCGGCCTGATCCTGCCGTTCTTCATCGGCCAGATCCCGGCAGTTGGAAAAATGCTCCTGCCATGAACGGCTGGAAGCATACTACGATATGAAGGTCTTCCTCACGATCGATCCGATCGAGCAGATCCAGAGAATTGAAAAGCGGAACGGGAGTGAAAAGGCGGTGGAATTTCAGAAGAAATGGATTCCGCTCGAGGAGTTGTATTTTGAAAAATGCCGCACCAGAAGCCGGTGCGACGTCTGTTTTACAATGTGTGATGAGATGTAGAAAAAATCCGATACAGAATCTTTTTTGAGGGGTCCTCAAAGATTTCTGTACCGGATTTTTCTAATTCTGCATATGAATCTGCTCGCCCGTCACCGGCGCAAAGCAGCGAAGCGTTTCGCCATCAAGATTCTCGCGGTGCATATCAACCGCAGAAATCTGATGATTGTCATACGTCGTATAATAGTAAATTCCCTGCGTCGCATTGCAGCAGGAAGTATAGAGCGTGATCTCATACTTTCCGTCCGCCACCTCGCAGCATCCTCTCTGCTGGTCAACAGAATTTAAAATATGGAAAAACTGGCTGACACTCTCCGTTTCGCTGTTTCCCGAGATCGAGTTCTGCTTTACAAACGCCACGCGTGCAAAGCGGGAAGCAGACGAGAGGTCGCCCGGCAGTCCAAGACCGCCCATGCCACGGCTGTACGTAGAAAGATCGAGCTGGTTGGAAAACGTGTTGGCCGGCTGTTTCGGTGACAGATGCAGGTAATTGTTCAGTGAGAACATCTGCATTGGAAACGGCGGATTGTTTGTCAGAACGCCGACCGGATTGTCGTAGACATGCAGACCGTCCGCCGTGGATTCCACGGTGATGGCACCCGATGCATCTGCGATGATCCAGTGAAGCTGTGCGAGCGGAAGATTCTTTTTAAAAGGTGTGCTGATGAGATTGATACGGGAGAGGGATTCTTTTGCTTCCGCAAGCGAAGCACATGTACCGAGAATCCACGGGATCAGCTCGAACTGCGCGATATTGTCTTTCTCCGGTTTCGGATCGAAATAAACGGCATTTCCTACAAAATTAAGGCCGGCGATACCAAGCCCCTTTTCATTGAACGCCTCATAATAGAGCGGGTAATCATCCATCACACACGCCATGCCGATCATTGCATAGTGATGGGAAAGGGACGGCATATGAAGAAAGGAAAACGGATAATTGCGAGGTGTAACGGTGATCTGGTCGCCATAGGAAAATTCATAATCGAGTGTGCGACCCATATAAAAGTCGCGTGTTTGATAGGTTGCTGCTGTACACATAGAAAAACTCCTTTCGATGGACGGGTTGTCATTGCTGTAAGGTATCATAGCACAGAAGCGGAGGAACGAACAGGAGAAAAATATGAAAAAAGTATAAAAAAGTATAAAAAAGGATCCTGTCAGGCAGGATCCTTCAGAGTGGAGACAAAACCCTGCTTTTGCAGGGTTTGCTATGGGTGTTTTTTGAGGGATGATTGCTCAGATACGCTCCGGGTCGCTGACCGGTATCTGTTTCGAAGCAGCAGATCAGACATAGATGCTGTGATTTGAAAGGACGCTGCAGGAAGAGGTGGAATTACGCAAGATGCTTCCGGAAGCGTTCTATGACAGCAACGGATTCTGCACTGACAGGTTTCGGAACAGCGGACGGTTTTGCAAGAAAATAGCCCTGCAGGAGATCAACATCCAGTTCCAGTACCTTCAAAAGTTCAGCTGGAGTTTCCAGACCCTCGGCAATGATTTTCATGCCTCTTTGATGTGCATAGGAAACAATATTTTCTACGATCTGCTGCTTGTCCGGATCGGAGTCGATATCGCGGATGATGGAAAGATCTAGCTTGATATACGCCGGTGCAAGCTCCAGAAGCGTTTTTTCATTGCTGTAGCCGCTGCCGTAGTCATCCAGGGCAAATACACCGGAAAATCCCGGCATCTCACGTTTTTTCAGCAGAGCTGTAAGATCCGGTGAATCCTCCTCTGTGATCTCAATGACAATCCGATCCTGAAGAAAGCTGTATTGTTCGACGTAAGCCACTGCCTCGTCGTGATTCATGTATTGGCTTGCAATCGAATTGACAAAGAGAAGCTCATCACCGCGTATCTGATGGGTGGAGAGGAATGTGGCATAGGATTTTGCAGAGAGAAACATAGTCAGACGTTCTATTTCATGCAGGCACTCTTCCTCGTGAGCCAGCTGCAGGATCTGATCCGGACGAGTAAGTGCCGGGAGATTTCCGCGCATCAGCGCCTCGTAGGCGTAGATACTGCCGTCCGTGGCGGAAACAATTGGCTGGAAGTAATACGTAAACAGCTCTTCATTCAACATTTTATGGAACAGGCGGCGCATCTCGGTTTCCTTTGCATTTTTTGTAAAAAGCTCCAGATCGAATTCGGTAATGTACCCTTTTTCTGCTTTCTTTACCTGGTACATTGCGAAATCCGCATATTTTTTCAGCGTAGACAGATCTGTACTGTTTTCCGGATACCAGGAAACTCCGCCGGAAAGGCGAAGGGGCAGTTTACGACCACTTGGCAGCTCCAGGGCTGTATTTGAAACCGCAAGGGAAAGATTCTGCAGAAGTGCTCGAATTTCTTCCTGCGATTGGTAGCCGTAGAACAGAAGATTAAATTCATCGCCGGAAATACGGGCACAGAGCGTTTTAGCCGGCACAGAGGAGATAAAACACTGTCCTGCCTGCCGGATATAGGCATCGCCCCAGTCGTGGCCGAAGGTGTCGTTGGTGCGTTTTAGATTGTCAAGGTCGATCATCAGAAGGGCAGCGTGACCGAGAACTTCCGAATGCTCAAAAAGAGCTTCACTTTCCCGCTGAAACGCGCGTCGATTGTAGAGACCGGTCAATGCATCGTAATCACGCTCGTGCTCCATGCGCTGCCGTTCCAGCATAACGGAGGTAAAATCTTCGACAAGTCCGATCTGCGCATAGCCCTCGCGGGAGGTCTCCATACGGATGTAGCGGATTGTTCCGTCAGAAAATGAAATTTCATACACCTTAGAATGTCCGACCCATACGGTATGAGAATGTGTCTGGTCAAATTCACGCAGCATCTGCTGGAAATACCGGGTGGAAAGCCCGGAGACATCTTCAGATGGAAGGTTGAGCATGGGAAAAAGTTCTTTGTGACATAGACCGTGTTGAGATCAAAACGCATCTCATAGCCACCCAGTTCAATACTTGCCATTTCCATGATACGCAGGAATTTTGTGGAGGTTGTCAGAATAATATGGATACTGCCGTCATCGGAAAAGTCACCTTCTTCCAGGTAATTGGGAAGATAGGCAGCCTTTTCTTTCTCTGTAAGATAAGGGGAAAGATCAACGACCTGTCCCATCTGCTCAAGCGTATAGGCGGTATCGGCGTAGGCGGAAAAAATATTTGGCATGGCAAGGGCACCAACCCTTCCTTTGGCGGCATCGAGAACATTTTTTTCCAGGTCATTGATGCTGCCCTGACTGGAGGCTTCGACCGTAATATGCTCTTTTTTTCCGATCGTTGTATTGAATTCCTCAACAAGACGTTCAAAGGAAGCTAACTGATCTCCGTTGTAATACGTCCATACGGTCAGCGTAACGGGTTTGTCGGAGGCGCGGCATCCGCCAAGAAGCGATACAGCGAGAACAGAACTCAAAAGAACGGTTGTGGCTTGATTTAAAAAAATTATAACATAAAGGAACAGGAGCCGCAATCGAAATTAAGCCGTGGAACAGAAAAGTTGTTACAGTTCACTGGTTCCCAGCGAACTGTAACATTCGCAGCCCTCATTTAAAGTTTTGCTTCGCAAAAGGAGGGCTGCTCACGCCTGAATCACTTTCTTACGCAGCGAAACAGC
This sequence comes from Blautia sp. OF03-13, assembly GCF_003460685.1. Taxonomy (NCBI): domain Bacteria; kingdom Bacillati; phylum Bacillota; class Clostridia; order Lachnospirales; family Lachnospiraceae; genus Blautia; species Blautia sp. OF03-13. Next base: position 26,137 of record NZ_QTVR01000021.1, read on the forward strand.
AAGTGTTTCACTGCTGAGTGAACTGTAACGAAAAGTTACCTGTTGTTTGCCGGGTACCGGTAAAGTGTAATGCAGCAGGAAAGAATCCGGTAAAGGAAAAAAGCTCCGCCGGAAAAAAAAGGTGGTATTTCCGGTGGAGCTCTGTGAAAAAAGTGATCAGAATTTTACTGATGATAATAAGAGAGGAAGTCGGTGAGCTTTCCAACCGCATCCTTTAAAACTTCAATTCGCGGCAGGTAAACAACGCGGAAGTGATCCGGCTGTCCCCAGTTGAAGCCGCCGCCGTGGACGATCAGAAGTTTTTTGTCGCGCAGCAGATCGAGAGCAAATTTTTCGTCGTTTGTGATATTGAACTTTTTCGTGTCAATTTTCGGGAACATGTAGAACGCAGCTTTTGGTTTGACTGCGGTGATACCCGGAATATCGCAGAATGCCTTGTAAACGTATTCGCGCTGCTCGTAAATCCGTCCGCCCGGAACGATGTAGTCGTTGACGCTCTGGTGGCCGCCAAGAGCGGTCTGGACAACGGACTGGGCCGGAACATTAGAGCAGAGACGCATGTTAGAAAGCATTTTGAGTCCTTCAATATAGTCCTTTGCGATAGCTTTATTTCCGCTTAAGATCATCCAGCCGATACGGAAGCCTGCGATCATGTGCGATTTGGAAAGACCACTGAAGGTGACACAGAACAGATCCGGTGCGAGGGATGCAATGGAAACATGCTCAAGACCGTCCATGACGAGCCGGTCATAAATTTCATCGGAAAAGATGATCAGCTGATGCTCTCTGGCGAGATCGACAATCTGCTGCAGTACCTCTTTCGGATAGAGTGCACCGGTCGGGTTATTCGGATTGATGATAACGATCGCTTTTGTGCGGTCGGTGATTTTTTTTCGCATATCATCGATGTCCGGATACCATTCGGACTGTTCATCGCAGATGTAGTGGACGGCTTTTCCACCGGCCAGCGTTGCGCAGGCGGTCCAGAGCGGGTAATCCGGGGATGGGATGAGGATTTCATCACCGTCATCCAGAAGAGCGGACATGCAGAGGTTGATCAGCTCACTGACGCCGTTTCCGGTGTAGATATCATCGATAGAAACATTTGGCAGTTTCTTTAACTGCGCATACTGCATGATCGCTTTTCGTGCAGAGAAGAGACCCTGGGAAGGAGAGTAACCCTCGCAGTCGGTAAGCTGATGGCTCATGTCGTAGATGACCTCATCAGGAGTACGGAAGCCAAATGGAGCCGGATTTCCAATGTTCAGTTTCAGAACCTGTGTGCCGCACGCTTCCATACGGTTTGCTTCTTCTACGACAGGTCCGCGGACATCATATAAGACATTGTCGAGTTTCGATGATTTTTTAAATTCTCGCATAGGGGAACCTCCTGTTTTTGTCTGGGAAAGGGAAGCGGCAGATGGATCAGAAAAGGATTCTGCCGGATCGGAAACCGTATCTGCCGTATAGTTTACTGTGGAATCTTTTGCAAGCAGCCAGTCGGGATCGACCTGGAGCACATCGGCCAGAAAGTGAAGAATGTCGGAGCGCGGAACCGTTTTTCCGCTGACATACTGGCTGACATGGCTTTTTCCAAGCTTCACACCGCGCCGCTGGGCCGCTCGGATCAAATCGACCTGCTTGAACTGTTTCGCCTGCATGGCCAGTTTCAGACGGTCGGAAAAGGTTTCATTTGTCATAGAAAATCTCCTTAAAATAGAATGCAAAATAAAGAAAGTTCAAAACTGTGCTTATTGTAGCATGAGTGGGAAGAGAGTTCAATAGAAAAGCTGAAATTTGTAAAAAATATTGAAAAGTTCAAAATAGAAGAAAAATAAGTTCAATTATAATATTTGTCTATTCTGTACAGGTAAAGCGTTAAACCTTGCGCATTTTGCAAATTGACAAACGATGAGATTTCGGTAGAATAAAAAAATAGGATGTTATGCATTTCTGTTGGAATCCGCCAACAGAAACGAGAGTACATTGGGAGAAAAAGGGAGGAAAATGTATGGGGGAAGGTCATAAAAAACTGAATTTTTCCGACTGTATGGGACTTGCGATCGGACAGATCATCGGTTCGGGCATCATGGTACTGACGGGAATCGTCATCGGTCTGACAGGACACGGCATTGCCGCAGCGTTTATTTTAGGCGCCGTGCTTGCCATTATCACCTGTGTACCGTTTATTATCCTGACGTCCGCAATCCCGTCATCAGGCGCCGGCTTTACTTACATCCGACGATTGATGGGTGAAAAAGCCGGCTTTATGTACATTGCGATGTTTGTCTTAAGCCAGGTTCTGATCGCAACGTACGCGAAAGGCTTTGCAAGCTATTTCTGCTCGATTTTTCCGCAGTTTGGCGAGTCGGCTGTCGCAATGGCAGCACTTGTTATCTGCACCGCCATCAATCTTATCGGACTGAAATCGAGCGCACTGGTGCAAAAGGGCATGGTTGTGCTGCTGCTTTTGAGCCTGTTCTTATTTATTGTATTCGGACTGCCCAAAGTAAGCTGGGATGCTCTGAAACCGACGGTATCCAACCTGATGCCGAACGGTCCGAAGAACTTTTTCACAGGTGTAGCACTTTTGAGTTTTGCGTGCGGAGGCGCAAAATTCGTTGCGGAGAACGGTGATGATATCGTGGAGCCGTCCCGCACGATTCCAAAGGTTATCGTGCTTTCCACGAGTATCGTTGCTGTATTCTACGTGCTGATCGGTATCGTGGCAGGCGGCGTGCTTCCGGTCGAAACGGTCGCATTTCAGAACCTGACGCTTGTCGCGCAGGAGATTTTTCCAACCTGGCTGTACCTGTTCTTCGTGTTCGGCGGTGCTGTATTTGCACTGCTCACCACCCTGAATGGAACCTTGAGCTGGGTGACGCGAGGACTGCAGGCGGCCGCAAAACAGGGCTGGCTGCCGGAAAAAACTGCGGAGGAGAATAAAAACGGTGTTCCGGTGATCCTTCTGATGGTCTTTTTCCTGATGGGCGCTATTCCGATCCTTACGGGAATGGATCTGACATTGATTTCCAACATGGGTGTCGGAACCGATATGGTGACGGAATTTATGGTACTCCTGGCCTGCTGGCGTCTGCCGGATATCTTCCCGGAAGAGTATCAGAAGTCTGCGTTTTGTATGAAAAAGCGGACACTTCACATTCTGCTGTTTTTCATCGGCATTCTGATGATCGGAACCTCGTATGTCAATCTGTCGGATCTTACGGTTCCCGCGGCGATCGCATGCGGCATCTATATTCTGGTGATGTTTGTTTACACGCAGGTCCGATATCCGTATGTGAAGGCAAAACAGGAAAAGAAAGAAGACAAATAAAGAAGAGAAATGGAGAAGAAACATGAGGGCAACAACAAAAGAGCAGGGCTTTTACAGCCAGATTTTTAAGCTGGTTCTGCCGATTGTGATTCAGAATCTTTTAAGCGCGGCAGTCAACTCTGCCGATGTCGTGATGTTGAACTACGTGGGACAGTCCGCTATTTCTGCGGTATCCCTGGCATCCAACTATGCAAATGTATTATTTATGGTTTATTACGGACTGGGAACAGGAGCAACACTTCTGTGTGCCCAGTACTTTGGAAAGGGCAATATGCGCGCAATTCAGACTGTCGAGGGAATCGCACTTCGATTCTCCGTCATCATCTCCGTTGTTGTGGCAGGAATTGCTTTTACCATGCCACAGATGATGATGCGTCTGTTTACAGATAATGCGGAACTGATCCGGATCGGTGCTTCGTATCTGCGCGTCATGGGTGTGACCTACCTGTGCTGGGGCATTACGGAGATCTATCTTGCGGTACTTCGAAGCCTCGGCCGTGTGACGATCAGCATGGCGATGAATATGATGGCATTCGCACTGAACGTATTTTTCAACGCATGCTTCATTTTTGGCCTCTTCGGATTTCCGAAGCTTGGAGCAACCGGTGTTGCAATCGCAACGGCGATGTCGCGTGTCATTGAACTGATCGGCTGTGTGATTGTGTCGATCATGAGTAAGGATATCAAGCTCGATCTGCGGTACATGTTCATCCGCAACAAGCTGCTGTTTTCCGATTTTGTGAAGCTGTCACTTCCGGCGCTTGGAAATGATCTTTCCTGGGGCGTTGCATTTTCGATGTATTCTGTGATCCTGGGCCATCTGGGAAGCGATGCGGTAGCGGCAAACTCGCTCGTTGTCGTTGTAAGAAATATCGGAACTGTGCTGTGCTTTGGTGTGGCAAGTGCGGGCGGTATTCTGCTTGGAAATGTTATGGGAGAAGGAAATCTGGAAAAGGCGAAGGAATATGCGTCTAAACTGCTGAAGCTGACGGTTGTTACCGGAGCTGTGGGCGGACTGGTTGTACTGGGTATCACGCCGTTTGTACTGAAGTTTGCTTCTTTAAATGAGACCGCGATGCATTATCTGAAATATATGCTGCTGATTAACACCTATTATATTATGGGGACTGCCGTCAATACAACGCTGATTGCCGGAGTATTCCGTGCCGGAGGTGACACAAAGTTCGGACTGGTCTGCGATACGATTGATATGTGGTGCTACGCGGTGCCGCTTGGATTTATTGCAGCGTTTGTCTTCAAGCTTCCTGTCCTTGTGGTTTATTTCCTGTTGTGTACAGATGAGTTTGTAAAATGGCCGTGGGTTCTGAAACGGTATAAGAGCGGACTGTGGGCAAAAAACATTACGCGGGATCATCTGTTTGAGGATGAAGAAAAAGAATAGATGATATAGAAAAAGACATCTGCAGAGGTGAAAAATCACTTCGTTAGATGTCTTTTTTCGTGTTTTTCAAACATGCTCTAGAGAACGGTATATCCTTTGCTCTTTAAGCTTGCTTCTGTCTCGTACACATCCGGTACATGGAACACCATGATCGGGCAGCCGGACTCGCGGTTGAAAGAGAGATAGATATAGTCGATGTCGATATTTGTCTCAAGCAGTGTTTTCAGAAGGGAATTTAAGTTACCCGGCTGATCAACTACCTCGACACCGAGTACATCCGTCTGGCGTGTCATGTAACCGGCAGCCTGAAGCGCCTGCTCTGCTTTATCCGGATCGGAAACGACCATGCGGACAATGCCGTACTCTGCGCTGTCATTGTTGACGGAACCTAAAATGTTGACGTCATTTTCAAACAGAATCTGTGTGATCTGCTGCATCGTGCCTTTTTTATTTTCTGCGAAAATAGAAAGTTGTTTTAACATAATTGGGGCCTCCTAAAATTGATCTGTGATTCCATTATACTGCCAAAATCAAACGCGTCAACGAATTTTGTGAAAGAAGACGAAAAAAGGTGGAAAAAGCGTATCGTTTACAGAAAAATCAATAGAATAAAAGCATCAATATAAAAAATAAAAAAAGAAATCAATGAGCGAAAAAAAGACAGAAAAGTCGGATAATAAGAGAAAATGCACAAAATACAAATAAAATATGAGAAAACGGGTGAAAAAACTTTTGCATAATGACGAAAAATGCGTTACAATAAAAGCGCTATATGTGAATTTGTTATTGGGAGGTATTAGAATTATGGCAACATTTTATGCATCAAAAACAGGAGAAGTATCTGCTAGAGAAAAAGAACATTCCGCGCTGGTACGTGAACTGGCCGGTGAGTGCATGACACTTCTTGAAAACGACGGAACCCTGCCGCTTGCCGGTGCAGGAAAAGTCGCAGTTTATGGTAACGGCGTCCGCCACACGGTAAAAGGGGGTACCGGTTCCGGAGACGTTAACACAAGAACGGTTGTTACGATTGAACAGGGCTTAAAAGAGGCCGGCTTTGAAATTCTGACCGGTAAATGGCTTGACGAATATGACAAAGTGCTTGCAGATGCGCAGGCTGCATATCAGGCAGAGCTGGCAAAAAAAGCAGAGGAGCTTCACATTCCGATTTTTGCTGTCATGTTCTCGGAAGCATTTGCGCAGCCTGATGTACCTGCGATTACCGAAAAAGAGGACACCGATACCGCTATCTATGTTCTGTCAAGAAACTCCGGTGAAGGTGCAGACCGCTATAACAGAGCATGCGATTATCTGCTCGGCGAAAACGAGCTCGCTGACATTGCCTATCTGGCAGAGCATTATGAGAAAACAGTTTTAATTTTGAATATTGCGAACCTTGTAGACACCACAGAGTTAAAGAAAATCAAAGGACTGAATGCAATTCTTCTTGCAGGACAGGCCGGAAATGCAACCGGAAACATCGTTGCAGACGTTGTTCTCGGAAAGAGCATCCCATCCGGAAAGCTGACTGATACATGGGCTGCTTCCTATGAAGACTATCCGTCCTCAAAAAATTTCAGCCACAACAACGGTGACACCAACGATGAGTATTACAGCGACGGCATTTATGTCGGCTACCGTTATTTTGACACCTTCAACGTAACCCCGAACTACTGCTTCGGCTATGGCAAAGGTTATACTGATTTTGAGACGGAAGTAAGGGACGTGGAGGCAGATGCCAAGAACGTTACCGTTACCGCATCCGTAAAGAATATTGGTGATGCATTCGCCGGAAAAGAAGTCGTACAGGTTTACTATTCCGCACCGGATGGCACGATTGAGAAACCGTATCAGGAGCTTGGCGGCTTCGGAAAATCCGATCTGCTCTCGCCGGGTGAGTCCCAGACGATTACCATTTCCTTCCCGACGAGATCTATGGCTTCCTACGATGAGAAAAAAGCAGCATGGGTACTCGAGGCAGGAACGTATTACATCCGTGTCGGCAACAGCTCCAGAACAACGAAAGTGGCAGCAGCCCTGAATCTCAAAGAGACCGTTGTTACGGTTCAGGGAAAGAATCTCTTCCCTGCAGATGACGCTCCACAGGAACTCTCCAAAGCAGGCGTAACACCGTACAGCTATGAAGGTGAGGCAGAAGAAAAAGCAGCTGCAAAACAGATCGATATCTGCAGCAAATGCATCAAGACGGAGACTGTTGTCTACAGTGAGACACCGGAAGCATTCCCGGCTTATGAGGGAGAGAAGCTGACCGCGGCAGATGTAAAGAGCGGAAAAGCGACGTTAAAAGATCTCGTATCGCAGCTGACCGTAGAAGAGATGGCTGCCGTTTGCAATGGTACTGCAGACGGACTTGGCCAGGAAGGATTTATCGGATCTTCTTCCGATATGGCGCCTGGAGCAGCGGGAGATACGACTTCCATTCTTCTTGAGGACAGAGGTATTTACAATACGATTCTTGCAGACGGTCCGGCCGGTCTTCGTCTGATTCCGCACTTTGTCGTTGATGCAGACGGAAAGATGGTATCCTCCGGAAATCCTCTGGAAGATGCGTTTAACAAAAATGAAATCGAAGTTCCGGAAGGCGGCACGGAGTATTTCCAGTACTGCACCGCAATCCCGGTAGCAGCGCTTCTTGCGCAATCGTGGAACATGGATCTGATCCAGAAATGCGGTGATATCGTCGGAAAAGAGATGGAAGAATTCCACATTTCCGTATGGCTGGCGCCTGGCATGAATATTCACAGAAATCCGCTTTGCGGAAGAAACTTCGAGTACTACTCGGAAGATCCGCTGGTGGCAGGTATGTGCGCCGCAGCCGATACCAGAGGAATCCAGTCCCATGCCGGAATCGGAACCAGCATTAAGCACTTTGCAGCCAACAACCAGGAAGACAACCGTATGTACGTCAATGAGCACATCAGCGAGCGCGCAATGCGTGAAATCTATCTGAAGGGCTTTGAAATCGCAGTCAAGACAGCACAGCCGATGACGATTATGTCTTCCTACAACCTGGTAAACGGTGTGCATACTGCCAACAGCCACGACCTTCTGACCGCAGCAGCAAGAGATGAGTGGGGCTTCGCAGGCTATGTCATGACCGACTGGGGAACCTCAGAGGACATGAGCGGATTGTTCGCTTACAAATATAACCTGAAATATGGACATTCCACTTCAAGAGAGTGTGTTCTTGCAGGAAACGATCTGCAGATGCCTGGCCAGCAAGGAAACCGTCAGGAAATTGTAGCATCTGTTGCAGACGGAACTCTGCCGCTTGGACAGCTTCAGACCTGTGCATACCGCATTCTGAATGTTGTTCTGCAGTCCCTCGCCTATGATGATTGCAAACCATACGGTGATCAGTTCGATCTCGAAGAGGCAGTTACCGTTACAAAAGCATAAAAAATCAAAAAAACATAGAAGCAGCCCCGCAGACCTTTACCATAAGGCTTTGCGGGGCTGCTTTTTGTACGGTCAAAGGAGCAAGGCTGTGACTGCAAGAGATAAGCGATTTCCGCAATCTGCAAGCCCAGCTTGGTGGCATAAAATGTAAAAAGCTCACGAAAGAACTGTAAAACTGGAGAAAAATACAGAATAAAATCGGTAAAAAAATAAAAAATAGTGAAAAATGCACAAAAAGATTGTCCATAGAGCAAATAGTGTGTTATAATGAATGCATCTATTAAAACAGGGGGATAGATTATGGCAAAAGAAATGATAGCAATGCTTCTTGCCGGAGGTCAGGGATCTCGCCTTTATGCGCTGACCGAGAAGCTTGCAAAACCGGCAGTTCCATTTGGCGGAAAATATAGAATCATCGATTTCCCACTTTCTAACTGCGTAAATTCCGGAATTGATACCGTAGGTATTCTGACACAGTATCAGCCAATGGTGTTAAATGAGTACATAGGAAACGGCCAGCCGTGGGATCTGGACCGCCTCCATGGAGGTGTTCACGTGCTGCCTCCTTATCAGAAAGCCTCAGGTTCTGACTGGTATAAAGGAACTGCAAATGCCATCTACCAGAACATTCCATTCATCGAGAGCTACGATCCGGAGTACGTCATCATCCTTTCCGGAGACCAGATCTGCAAACAGGACTACAGCGATTTCCTCCGCTTCCATAAGGAAAAGGGCGCAGAATTCAGCGTTGCGGTTATGGAAGTGCCGTGGGAGGAGGCATCCCGTTTCGGACTTATGGTAGCAGATGAAAATGACAAAATCACCGAGTTCCAGGAAAAACCAAAACAGCCGAAATCCAATCTGGCATCCATGGGTATCTACATTTTCAACTGGGATATCCTGAAAAAATATCTGATTGAGGACGAGGCAGACCCGAATTCTTCGAACGATTTCGGAAACAACATCATCCCGAATCTTTTAAAAGACGGACGCAATATGTACGCTTATCATTTCAGCGGATACTGGAAAGATGTAGGAACCATCTCCTCTTTGTGGGAGGCAAATATGGAAATCCTCGATCCGGAACACAGCGGAATCAACCTGTTTGACAATAACTGGAAGATTTACAGCCGAAACAGCGGAAAAACAGGCCATAAGATCACCGAAACCGCTGTTGTGGAAAACTGTATGATCACCGATGGCTGCCGTATTGCAGGTCATGTCAAACATTCGATTCTGTTCTCCGGTGTAAAGGTTGCAGAGGGCGCAGAAGTAGAAGATGCCGTTATCATGGGAGGAACCGTGATCGAATCCGGAGCAGTCGTGAAACACTGTATCGTTGCGGAAAACGTTGTGATTGGCCAGAATGCGTGGTAGGAGAAATGCCGCATGACGGTGAAAAAGGTGTTGCCACCATCGGATCCGGAATCCATATCGGTGAGCGTGCCAAAGTAGGACCAAATGCAATGGTAAATGCAAATGTAAAGGATGGTGAAGAAGAATGGTAAACGCAAATGCAGATGCACTGGGCATCATTTTCCCAAACAGTTATGATGAGCAGGTACCGGATCTGGTAAACGAGCGTCTGATGGCCTCCATTCCTTTTGCCAGCCGTTACCGCATGGTGGACTTTATTTTATCCAGCATGGTAAACTGCGGAATCGGAAATGTATCCATTATCGTCCGCAAAAATTACCATTCGCTGATGGATCATCTCGGCTCCGGACGTGAGTGGGATCTCGCCAGAAAAAAAGGCGGCTTAAACATTGTTCCGCCTTATTCCGAGAAGAAAATTCAGGTGTATTCCGGAAGAGTGGAAGCACTGGCAAATGTTCTCGATTTTCTGAAATGGCAGAAAGAAAAATATGTTGTTATGGCGGACACCAACATTGCCTGCAATTTTGATTTCAAAGAGATGCTGAATCAGCATATCGAAAGCGGCGCAGATGTTACTGCAGCTTATACCAAGCAGCCGATTCCGGAAGGCGTCAGAAGCTCTTACGAGAAAACCAATTATCTGCACTACACCTTCTCCATGGCAGGACAGAAGATCAGCAAGATCTTTGTAAACTCGGAGGAAAACGGAGTACAGAATGTATCGATGAATATCTACGTGATGGAGCGTCAGCTTCTGATCGACGAAATCAAAAAAGGCTTTGTCCTTGGAAATAAATTCTTTGAGCGTGATGTCCTGGCACCGCAAACGGAGAAACTGAACATTCAGGGATATGAGTTTACCGGTTATCAGGCAAGAATCGACGATATGAAGAGTTATTTCGATGAGAACATGAAGCTCTTAAAAGATGAGAATCTCGATAGTCTCTTCTCCGGCAACCCGATCTATACCAAAGTCCGCGACGACAATCCGACCCGTTATATCAACGGATCAAAAGCGAAAAACGTGATGGTAGCAGACGGCTGTGTGATCGAAGGCGAAATCGAAAACAGCATTTTGTTCCGTGGTGTCAAGGTAGCCAAGGGAGCAAAAGTAAAGAACTGCATTCTGATGCAGGATACCGTGATTGAAGCAGGCGCTGAGATTGAGTACGTTGTTTCTGATAAATACGTTACGGTATCTGAAGGAAAACAGCTCAAAGGAACCGATTCCTTCCCGGTATTTATTGCGAAGGATCAGGTTGTATAAAGAAAAGAATAGAATGAAATAGAAATACCGACTGCCAATGTAGAATATATCAATATTGATGGGCAGTCGGTATTTTTTGGAAAAATTCAGAGAAAAATAGTAGATTGAGTAATGCATCTGTGATATGGTAATAAAACAAAACAGTGACAGCCTAAGGAAGGGAAGATTCTTACCATAAAAATTCCCGGTTGTACAGCTTATGGTTACAGTACAGTCTGTTTTCAGGCTTTTACATCCGGCAGCTGATACTGTTTTTTCAGCTCTTTATATTCTGCCTCAAATTCTTCTTCTTTCTTCAATGCATGCAGATATTCATGTGTATCGAACGATCCGCTGTGGATCTGGCTGACGCAGACGGCGATGTTGGAGCAGTGGTCGGAGATTCGCTCGAAATCGGTCATGACGTCGGATAAGATGAAGCCAAGCTCGATCGTGCATTTTCCACTCTGGAGCCGTTCGATGTGGTGGTTCTTCAGGCTGGAATTCAAGCTGTCAATCACCTGCTCGAGTGGTTCTACTTCATTTGCTTTTTTCACATCTTCATTATTGAAAACGGAGAAGGTCAGACTGACGATATCTTTGACTGCTTTTCCATAAACAGCAAGCTCTGCGGCTCCGTCAGAAGAGAACTGCAGGTTCTTGTCATGCATCTCTCTTGCAGCCTTCATGATGTTGACGGTGTGATCGGAAATTCGTTCGAAATCGCCGATGCAGTGCAGAATCATGGAAAGTGTCTGGCTGTCCTTCGGAGAAAGCTTTTCGCTGGAAAGCTTCACCAGATATGTGCCGAGGGCATCTTCAAAATGATCCACCTTTTTCTCAAGAATATCTACATTTTCCGCATCCGCCTCGTTGTAGGAGGCCATCAGGTCAACAGAAGTAACAAGGCCGGTTTCGGTCAGCTCTGCCATTTTTGCGGCTGCAACTTTACACTGCTGCAGAGCAAAAGCCGGGCTGTCGAGGAAACGGGTATCGAGCATCTGAACAGCTTCGTCTGCTTTTTCTTCCGGTCCGTCCGGAATGGTCAGTTTCGCAAGTTTGACCAGTCCGTCTGCAAACGGGAACAGGATCAGTGTTGCGAAAATATTGAAGCCGGAGTGAACGATTGCGATGCCGGCTGCATTTGCCGAGGTTTCCAGGAATGGAAAATGTACAAAGGCATTGATTCCATAGAAGAGAACCAGGAAAAGAACAGTACCGATAATGTTAAAATAAAGGTGAACCATTGCGGTACGGCGTGCATTGCGGCTTGTACCGATGGAGGAGAGCAATGCGGTGATACATGTACCGATATTCTGTCCCATGATGATCGGGATCGCTACGGCGTAGCTGACGGAACCGGTTGCGCAGAGTGCCTGGAGAATACCGACAGAAGCAGAGGAACTCTGGATCACGGCGGTCAGAATGGTTCCGGCAAGAACACCGAGCACCGGAATTGAGAATTTTACGAGAAGTCCCGTGAATTCCGGTACATCTGCGAGCGGTGATACAGCGCTGCTCATGGTGTGCATACCAAACATCAGAATGGAAAAACCGGTTAACAGGGTACCGACATTTTTCTTTTTATCGCTCTTTGCCAGCATCAGCATAAAAACGCCGATGATTGCAAGAATGGGGGAAAAGGACGACGGGTTCAGCATTTTAATGAACACATTGTCGCCCTGAATGCCGGTAAGACTTAAGATCCAGGAAGTGATGGTGGTACCGATGTTGGCGCCCATGATAATACCGACTGCCTGGTTCAGCTTCATGATGCCGGAGTTTACGAATCCGACAACCATAACAGTAGTTGCAGAAGAGGACTGGATAACTGCGGTAACACCGGCACCTAAAAGAACCGCCATAATCCGCTTTGAGGTCAGCTTTTCCAGCAGGTATTCCAGTTTACCGCCGGAAAGTTTGGTCAGGCCATCGCCCATGGCGCTCATGCCGTATAAGAACATGGCAAGACCACCGACAAAGGATAACACTCCAAAAATGTCCATAATTTCTCCCTTTACGTAATTTTCTTTTTCTTTTCGTGGTTTTAACAATAGATACACGTTTTGCAGGTCTTACTCGAGAAAAAACCTACATTTAGAAGATAACACATCTAAAAACAGTTTTGTGTTAAATGTATGTAAAGTTTGTAAAACGGTCAAAACAACTCAAAATCCGGTGCGGCACTGTTTTGTGCCGGTACCGGATCGTTTCTCGATTCCTTTGCATCCGAAAGAAGCTGCCACTCGCAGGATCTGCAGATGCGGGTAGTTTGGCTGAATATGATTTTCATAAGAAATCTTTTAACTTTTCCATGTTGTATTCTTCAAATTTTCGCAGCTTATCCATCAGATCCCGGATTTTGGGATCCGCGTCCTCATACTGGCGGTACTTCTGGATTGCCTCGACGATGCCCATGCTGCTTCCGGTAATCAGCATGCTGGCAATGTGTGAGACAGACGGATCCGTCATAGTCTGCAGGTTTATCATAAAATACGTGCGTGCTTTTTCCATTATGCCAAGGCCTTTTTCATCGTAGCCGTGTTCATTCAGCAGCTCCTTTGCCGCCTGATGAAATTCTTCATAGCCCTGAAACTGGGTTTTCAGATGTTCTTTTAAGTCTTTGTCCTCAACGACTCCAATTAGCTGCCGGATCGTGTCGACACCCATCTGGGAGTTCTGGTAAATAAAGTTTAAAAGCTCTGCATCTCCACTCATCGTGCATCTTCCTTTCTTACTTTCTTTGGTGGTTTCATGAAAAAGTATTGCCGGAAATCGGGGCAAATATACCTGATTTGAATTGTAATTTTACCTGGAATCCATATTTCGGCAGCGACAGGAAAGGAGGCTGGCATTTGCTGACCACAAAAGATATGGTGCATTACGGGCCGGAGTCGGCGATTGGGATTCTGGGAGAAACGGGATCTGTCATCTGGGCGGAGGGTCTCTTTTGAGAGAGTTATTCATTTGGGAACTTTTGCTTGCAGTTTTGCCGGAGTGTGGTAAAGTAGTAGAGGAGTTATATGAATTTCAGCGGGAGACAGAAAATCGGATCTGTCGTTCCGCGTTCAGAAAGAGGATAGAACATTATGCTGAAAAAAATTGGAAGAAATGATCCCTGCTGGTGCGGCAGCGGGAAGAAGTACAAAGACTGCCATCTGGCGCTGGATGAGAAAATCAATTCTTATAAATTAAAGGGATGGAAAATTCCGCCGAAGAAAATTATCAAAAGACCTGATCAGATCGATGGAATTCGTGAAAGCGGTCTTGTCAATATTGCAGTTCTGGATTATGTGGCCGAAAACATTCATGCAGGCATGAGCACCGAGGATATCGACCGCCTCGTTGCGGAGAAGACAAAGGAGCTCGGTGGAATCGCTGCACCTCTGAATTACGAAGGATTTCCGAAGAGTGTGTGCACTTCGATCAACGATGCTGTATGCCACGGCATTCCGAACGAGGAGGAGATTCTGCAGGACGGAGATATCATCAATGTCGATGTCTCTACTATTTATAAGGGATATTTTTCCGATTCTTCCCGTATGTTCTGCATCGGCGATGTAGATGATGTTTCGAAGAAGCTGGTGGAAGATACGTTAAAAGCCGTACAGCTTGGACTCTCTGAAGTACGCCCGTTCAACCGGCTTGGCAATGTCGGCGCGGTGATCAATGAATTTGCCCAGAGTCAGGGCTATAAAGTTGTCCGTGACATCGGTGGCCATGGCGTCGGTCTGGAGTTCCACGAGGATCCGTTCGTCAGCTATGTCACAAGACGCGATACCGGAATGCTGCTCGTACCGGGCATGGTATTCACCATTGAGCCTATGATCAATCTCGGAACCGATGAAATCTTCATCGACTCCGACAACGACTGGACTGTCTACACTGAGGACGGCGCACCGTCAGCCCAGTGGGAGGTTACGGTTGCGGTAACAGAAGATGGATATGAAATTCTGGCATATTAATTGACGCATAGAAATATGAAAGCTGTGTCTGTGGAAGAACTATTTTCCGGAGACACGGCTTTTTTCTAAAGAGAAAAGGGAGAAATACGATGCAGGATTTGGAACTGGAGATGAGCCGGTGCCGGGTTTGTCCGCGGAAGTGCGGAGCGGACCGGGAGCATGGAAAGACGGGATATTGTAAGGCGCCCTCCGGGGTTGCGGCGGCGCGGGCTGCACTGCATTTCTGGGAGGAGCCGTGTATTTCCGGGACGACGGGGTCGGGGACGGTTTTCTTTTCCGGATGTAATCTGCGGTGTGTTTACTGTCAGAACCATCATATTGCGGAGATGGAGAGCGGAAAAGTGATTTCGATCGGGCGGCTTTCGGATATTTTTCTGGAGCTGCAGGCGCAGAATGCGAATAACATCAATCTTGTGACGCCGAGCCACTACGTGCTGCAGATCCGGGAAGCACTTCTTCTGGCGAAAGAGAAGGGACTTACCGTACCGATTGTCTATAACTGCGGCGGGTATGAGAGCGTGGAAGCCCTGCAGGCCCTGGATGGGCTGATCGATATTTATCTGACAGATTTTAAGTATATGGACTCCTCCCTTGCAAAAGTGTACTCGCGGGCAGAAGATTACCCGGAAACAGCAAAACGGGCGCTGGCGGAAATGGTGCGTCAGACAGGAGAGGCTGTATTCGATGAGAATGGTCTGATGAAAAAAGGTGTGATTGTGCGCCATTTATTGCTGCCCGGTGCTGTAAAAAATGCAAAAGCTGTGGTAAAATACGTCTATGAGACGTACGGCGATACCGTCTGGCTGAGCCTCATGAGCCAGTACACGCCGCTTCCGCAGGTGGAAAACATAAGTCCGCTGAACCGGAAAACGACAAAGCGGGAGTATGAGCGTCTGCTGGACTATACGTTTTCCCTCGGCGTCACCAACGCCTTTTTACAGGAAGGCCCGGTGGCCGAGGAGAGCTTCATTCCGGAGTTTGACGGAAGAGGAATCTGACGTTATAGTTCACTCGTGCAAAAAGGAGCTGTGCAGCAGCAAAAAGCGCTGGAAGCGCGGTTTTGAGAATGCAAGCAAAACACATTTGTCTATGATTAGATATGACTAACTATATTGTTTTAAGGAGGAAAAACTTTTGAGCAACGCAGTTGTAACACTGAAAAAAGGAGAGGGCCGCGCCTTAAAGCAGGGCGGAGCCTGGATTTTTGATAATGAGATCGCTTCGATTTTAGGAGCATATGAAAACGGAGATATCGTGCTGGTGCGCGACTTCGACGGATATCCGATGGGACGAGGTTTTATCAACGAGCATTCCAAAATCCGCATCCGTATGATGACAAGAAATATCGACCAGGAAATCGATGAAGCATTTTTGAGAAAAAGAGTGCAGGATGCCTGGGAATACCGCAAAAAAGTGACAGACACATCAAGCTGCCGCCTGATCTTTGGCGAGGCAGACTTCCTGCCGGGACTCGTAGTGGATAAATTCTCCGATGTGCTGGTCGTTCAGTCACTGGCACTTGGTATCGACAAAATGAAAATGACGATTATCCGCCTGTTGGAGGAGGTTCTGGCGGCTGACGGGGTTAAGATCCGCGGCGTGTTTGAGCGAAGTGATGCAAAAGTGCGTGAGCAGGAGGGCATGGAGCGTGTGAAAGGATTTCTCTCCGAGCCGTTTGACACCAGCGTGGAAATCGTCGAGAATGGTGTCCACTATCTCGTCGATGTCAAGGACGGCCAGAAAACTGGTTTCTTCCTGGATCAGAAATACAACCGTCTGGCTGTGCAGAAGCTCTGCAAGGACGCGAGAGTGCTCGACTGCTTTACCCATACCGGATCGTTTGCACTGAATGCGGCATATGCAGGAGCAAAGGAAGTTATCGGCGTTGATGCATCAGAGCTCGGCGTAGAGCAGGCACGGAAAAACGCATCCTTAAATGGTCTGGAAAACGTAGCATCTTTCGTGTGCGAGGATGTCTTTGAACTGTTGCCGCGTCTTGAAAAAGAGGGAGAAAAATTCGACGTCGTTATCCTTGACCCGCCGGCCTTCACAAAATCAAGAAACTCCATCAAAAACGCAATCAAGGGATATCGTGAAATCAATCTGCGCGGCATGAAACTGGTCAAAGACGGTGGCTATCTGTGCACCTGTTCGTGTTCCCACTTTATGGACTACGAACTCTTTACAAAAACCATCAACCAGGCGGCTCACAACGTCCACAAACGTCTCCGTCAGGTAGAATACCGCACCCAGGCTCCGGATCACCCAATTCTGTGGGCGGCGGATGAGTCCTATTACCTGAAGTTCTACACTTTCCAGGTTGTGGATGAAAAATAGAAATTCTTCCTCTGCCGGAAGCGCCGAAACGGAAAAGCGAAGTGTAAGAAATGGGAGGAATTGCCATATGATAGAACCAACACCCCATGCACAAAAGAAAAAGCACTCCCGCCAGATGGCCACAAGCTGTGAGTCGTGCGGCAATTTTGTGTATGATGAGGAGTATGAATGCTACACCTGCGAGGTGGATCTCGATGAGGATGAGATGGCACGTTTTCTGCAGGATAAATTTTACGACTGTCCGTACTACCAGCTCGGCGACGAGTATCGGATTGTGCGGAAACAGATGTAGGCAGGCAATGCGTCCGGTATACAAGGCTACGGCGTTTGCAATAAAAATAGAAAAAGAACAGGAGGATTTTTACCATGAACAACGAAGTATTAAATGCAATCAAAACAAGAAGAAGCATCCGCAAATACAAAGCGGAGCAGATTACCGATGAGCAGCTCGATGCAATTCTGGAGGCCGGAACGTATGCGGCAACCGGCATGGGAAAACAGTCGCCGGTGATTGTTGTGGTACAGAAACCGGAGCTGATTGCAAAGCTTTCGAAAATGAATGCGGCTGTTATGGGTACAACATCCGATCCGTTCTACGGCGCTCCGACCGTTCTGATTGTGCTTGCTGACCCGGAGCGCGGAACTTATGTGGAGGACGGCTCTCTTGTCATGGGAAATCTGATGCTGGCAGCACATGCCGTTGGTGTGGATTCCTGCTGGATCCATCGTGCAAAAGAAGAGTTCGCGAGCCCGGAGGGAAAAGCCCTCTTAAAAGAGTGGGGACTTTCCGAAAATTATGTTGGCATCGGCCACTGCATCCTCGGCTATCGCGACTGTGAGTACCCGGAGGCAAAAGAAAGAAAAGCAGATTATATTGTAAGAGTATAATCATCTGCGAAAACGGCTCCGGGAGCGGCTGTGTGTTGAAAACACCCGCCCGGAGTCTATATTTTTAACCGAATCAAGCAAGTAGCGAAGCGGATTACGAATATCCGCTTTGCTAGAGACAACAGAGGAACAGCCATGTATCGAATTATGATTGTAGAAGATGATGAAGTCATCGCCCGCGCCGTGCAGCAGAGCCTGGTTTCCTGGGGCATGGATGCGTTCTGCGTACAGGATTTTTCCAGTGTTCTCGCTGAATTTGCCGTGAAAAATCCGCAATTAGTGCTGATGGACATTCATCTTCCCTTTTTTAACGGATTTCACTGGTGCCAGGAGATTCGAAAAGTCTCGAAAGTGCCGGTAATTTTTCTTTCTTCTGCATCGGACAACATGAACATCATTATGGCCGTTAATATGGGCGGCGATGACTTTATCGCGAAGCCGTTTGATTTAAGTGTCCTGACCGCCAAAGTCCAGGCGATGCTCCGCCGCACCTACGAATTTGCCGGAGAAACGAATTTCCTCGAGCACCGCGGTGCCATGCTCGATACGGGAAGTGGTGTGCTGAATTACCGGGGAAAGCGGATTGAGCTGACAAAAAATGAGTGGCGCATTCTGCAGTCCCTTCTCGAAAATAAAGGAAAAGCCGTCAGCCGCGATATGCTGATGATGCATCTGTGGGAGTCGGACAGCTTTATAGATGACAACACGCTGACCGTTAACGTCACGCGCCTGCGGAAAAAACTGGAGGAGGCAGGACTTACAGACTTTATCCAGACGAAAAAGGGTGTCGGCTACCTGATCGCATGACGGAAGCAGAACAGGAGAAAAAGGATGGAACAACAGAAAGAGGGAATCCGGCAGGAGTTTATGCTTCTTAACTGGTATTTGAAAGAGCATCTTGCATCGGCCGTGCGGATTGCCGCTTTTATAGGAGTATTTTCACTCCTCTGTTTTCTGCGTAATGTGCCGCAGGATGTCACCGTTTATATGATCGTGCTGATGGCTGCTGTCGGAGCCGCAGGTTTTTGCTTTCATTATGGGAAGTATCGGAAACATCATCTGGTCTTAGCACTCCTTGCCGCCGAACCGCAGGGCAAAACAGAAGCGCTTCCGGAGGCGGACGGGCTTCTGGCGCGGGATTACCAGCAGATCATCGCATCCTACGAGCGGCAGTTTCAGGAAGAACAGATTAAGATGGAGCAGAAATACCGCGATATGATGGAGTATTACACGATGTGGACCCATCAGATCAAAACGCCGATTGCGGCGATGCGGCTGCTTCTGCAGGAGGAGGATACGCCGCTTTCGCGTGAAATGCAGAGCGAACTTTTCCAAACGGAGCAGTATGTGCAGATGGCGCTGCAGTATCTGCGCATGGAAAAAATGACATCGGATCTTGTCTTTACGAGGTGCGATTTAGATGCGCTGATCCGCCAGGCTGTGCGGAAATATGCCCCGCTTTTTATCCGCCGGAAGATTATCCTTTCCTACGAGCCGGTGCACTGCGAGGTGCTGACAGATGAAAAATGGCTCGTCTTTGTGCTGGAGCAGATTCTGTCAAATGCGCTGAAATACACGAAAAGTGGCAGCATTCACATCTATCTGTCACCGGATGCACCAAAAACGCTGGTGATTGAGGACACCGGCATCGGCATTGCGCCGGAGGATCTGCCGCGAATTTTCGAAAAGGCTACACGGGCTGCAACGGCCGCGCAGACAAGCGGTCAACGGGCATCGGACTGTATCTGTGCCGCCAGATCATGGAGAAACTTTCGCATACCATCCGCATCGAGTCGGAGATGGGAGTGGGAACGAAGGTGTATCTTGGGCTGGATACCGTATCCCTGTAGTACATAGAGAGCTTCGCCGGGAATCTTACAGAAATGTAAGGTTGCCGGTCTTTTTGTAAGATGATCCTAAGGCAGAAGAGGGCGTGGACGGGTATAATAAGCCTTGTCAATTAAGAAAACAGTTCAGACAGAAAGGAAAATGTGACATGGCAATTCTGGAAGTAGAACATCTGAAAAAAACATATACCACACGCCTCGGCAGCAACCGGGTGGAAGCGTTGAAAGACGTTAATTTTACAGTGGAACGGGGCGAATTTGTTGCAATCATGGGCGAATCGGGAAGCGGAAAAACGACGCTTCTGAACCTGCTCGCAGCACTAGACAAGCCAACCGGCGGACAGGTGCGGTTAAATGGAAAGAATCTCGGCGAATTAAAAGAGAAGGAGATTGCCGGATTCCGCCGCGAAAACTTAGGTTTCGTGTTCCAGGACTTCAACCTGCTCGATACCTTTTCCCTGCGTGACAACATTTATCTGCCGCTCGTGCTGGAAGGAAAAAAATACGAGGAGATGAGTCTTCGGGCAGAGCCGATTGCGAAAAAACTCGGCATCACCCAGATCCTCAATAAATACCCATATGAGGTGTCCGGCGGACAGAAGCAGCGTGCAGCCGTTGCGCGTGCGCTGATTACCAATCCGGAGCTGGTTCTTGCGGATGAGCCTTCCGGCGCGCTCGATTCCCATGCAGCGGATGGCCTCATGAAACTGTTCGGGGAGATCAACGAGGAGGGCCAGACGATTGTTATGGTAACGCACAGTGTGAAGGCGGCCTGCTCGGCGAAGCGTGTGCTGTTCATCAAGGACGGCGAGGTCTTCCACCAGCTGTATCGCGGTTCTTTAGGGCGCGATGAGATGTATCAGAAGATCTCCGATACGCTGACAATTCTTGCGACGGGTGGTGAACGGGATGAATAATCTGCTGTATGCCAGACTGGCAAAAACAAATTTGAGCAAAAACCGTCAGAATATTCTTCCGTATCTGCTGTCATGCATCGGCTCGGTGGTGATGTTTTTATCATGGATACACTGGCGCAGGGAAGTGGCTTTGATTCCATGATCGGAAAAGATACGATCCTGGCAGTGATGGGGATGGGAACCTATATCATTGGCCTGTTCGCGGTGATTTTTCTGATCTACAGCAACAGTTTTCTGGCAAAAAGAAGAAAAAAAGAGTTCGGTCTGTTCCAGATTCTCGGCATGGAGAAAAAGCATCTGGCGAAGATCCTCTTTTTTGAGAGTCTGTATCTGTGGGCGGCATCGCTTGGAATCGGTATTCTGCTCGGTGTGTTGCTGTACCGCCTGCTGTTTCTGGTGCTGATGAAGCTGACCGGACTGAACGGAACAATTGGTTTTGCGTTCAGTGCAAAAGCCGTGGGAAGTACGATGCTGCTGTTCGGCCTGACTTTTGTGATCAATTTTCTCTTAAGCCTTCGCCAGATCCACGTCTCACAGCCGGTCGAACTGCTGCACGGCGGCGCGCAGGGTGAGCGGGAACCGAAAACGAAGCTTTTGACGGCGGTTCTTGGATTCATGCTTCTTGGTGTTGGCTATTATCTGGCTCTGACCAGCCAATCCTCGATGGACGCACTTGATAAGTTTTTTAATGCAATCGCCTTGGTTATGGTGGGAACGTACTGCCTGTTTTCTGCTGGAAGTATTGCATTTTTGAAAATTCTGAAGAAAAACAAGAATTACTATTACCAGACACGCCATTTTACAAGCATTTCGGGCATGCTGTACCGCATGAAGCAAAATGCGGTCGGTCTTGCGAATATCTGTATTCTGTCAACGGGTGTGCTTCTGGTTATCTCCATCAGCACATGTTTGTGGACGGGGATTGAGGAGGTTACCTATACGCGGTTTCCACATCAGATTTCGATCGAAGCAAATACTGGCGTGAGCGGCATTATGAAGACGGTGGAACCGGTCAGTCAGAAGATGATAGAGGAAGTGAAAACTGGGATTGATCAGCATCTGGAAGAAAAGCAGCTCAGAAAAAAGTATGAAAGTGATCAGAGATACTATGTTATGCTTGCTGTTGTAGATAGAAACAAAGTAGAAAAAACACGGTCAGATGATGCTGCGGCGAGCACACTGATAAAAATCATGGAAGAGTCGGAGTACAATCAGGTAACCGGCGAACAGGTAGAGCTGGAACCAGGGCAGGCTCTGGTTTTTCAGGAAAAACAGAAAAATTATGGATATGACACGATTGAACTGGGAAATCAGACGTATGAAGTAAAAAAATGGAATACCGATAAGAAATCGTACATTCTGGATGAGAAGACGCAAGTGTATGAGACAATGACGGTGGTGACGCGGAACCATGAAGCAAAGGAAGCGTATGCGGCTGTGCAGGGAAAGGAGCCAGAAGGATACAGTTGGGAATATGCTCTGGATCTTATCGGGGATGCCGGCGAACAGATCACTGTTGGAGATGAGATTGAGACGATACTGACGGAATCATCTTTTAACGGATGGGTGGAAGTGCGCGAAAAAGAGCGCAATACGGTTTACAGTCTGTATGGTTCACTTCTGTTTTTAGGTGTTTTCGTCGGTGCGCTGTTTTTGATGGGTGCCGTTATGATTATCTATTACAAGCAGGTTTCAGAAGGCTTCGATGACCGAAAACGGTTCCAGATTATGCAGAAGGTCGGCATGAGCCGCAAAGAAATCCGTCAGACGATTCAGTCACAGGTGGTAACGGTCTTTTTCCTGCCGCTCGCGGTGGCCGTGGTGCATACAATGGTAGCGTTTCCATTGACCAGGCGTATCATGGCAATGCTGAATTTCCCGGACAGCAATCTGTTCCTGGCTGCAACAGCGATTACGATTGCGGCGTTTGCCGTGGTTTACCTGATCGTCTATGTGCTGACGGCGCGGGCGTATTACAAAATTGTGGAATAAGAAGATGTACTTTTTTTAATACATCGAAGCGCCTTTGAAAAAAACTTAACAAAAAAATAATAAGAAAAAGACATCCGGCGCAGACGGAAAATCTGCTGGGGATGTCTTTTTGGTTGTTCTATTTATAAATGCCGTTGACGGTAACTTTGAAAAGAGCTTCTTTTCCGTTGAGTTCGTCTTTTCCATAGTCTTCCGGGAAAGTGACGGTTACATCTACGCTGTCGCCAGGGTGATGACCGATGAGCTGTTCTTCAAAGTCATCGATGTAAGTATGAGAACCGATCACAAGATCAGCGCCGTTTCCTTTTGTGTTTCCACCTTCAAATTCCACGCCGTCAATGGAGCCGACATAGTCGATATTGACGGTATCACCGTCCTCGATGGTAAGGGAAGTGTCGGTCTGCAAAGAGGCAGAAGCCGAAGTGGAGGCTGATGAGGCGGATGCGGCCGATGAGGCTGTGGAGGTATCCTCCGAGGCACTTTTGGTAGAGAGTCGTTTGGAATCGAGTACGCTGGCAATAATAAGGCCGACGATCACAACGACAATCAGAGCCGGTCCGGCCCAGCTCCAGATCTTTTTGTAATGCGCTACTTTCGCTTCGTGCTCCCGCTCTTTGGCACGCCGTTCCTTGGCAGCTTTTCTGTTTTCTTTGTTCATAAAATGGATCTCCTTTGCGCTTTTTACGACTGCAATCGTATTTTATAATATCAAGTATATCATAAAAATATGGTAAAAGTGTGAAAAAAATAACACGATCCAACATTGTCAATGCTCAAAAATGACGATATAATGAGTGCAAGTGAGTCAAATGAAAATTTATTTTCATTTGACGAACGACGAATGTCGCTTACGCGATAGCGTAAGATTGAGTGCAAGTGAGCCAAATGAAAATTTATTTTCAGTTGGCGAAGACGAATGTCGCTTACGCGATAGCGTAAGATTGAGTGCAAGTGAGTCAAACGAA
>NZ_QTVR01000022.1:0-48538 GCF_003460685.1 Blautia sp. OF03-13
TTTCTGTTTTCCGGACAGGAGCTTTTTTTACATAACAGGAAATTTCGTTGACATTCCCCGTTATAAGCCCTCCCGGGCAGGATCGCACTGCGGCGGCGGGGAATTCTATCGCTAAAGCGGCCCGCCGCAGGCGGAGAATCCCGCAAAGCAGGATTTTCTCTTCTGTTTTCAGCGGTAAATCCGCAGGATGCGGAGAACCTTTACCAGCTTCGTTCCCATCGGCATACGGCGCATTTCTGCTTCCGTCGTACCGGTTACAACCACAAAAGCAATCAGATATACGACGATTGCGATCAGAATTGCGGCCAGCATACTGATCGATGGACGCTTCGTAATGGCGAACAGACCATAATAAACAATCCAGGTTACAACACCCATAATAGCTGCTGCGATCAATGGTTTTACATAGGTATTTTTGAACTCATTGCGGAAATTCAGGTGTTTGCGGATCGAAAGGTTATTCAATACGCACATGCTAAGGGAGAACAGGATTCCTGCAAAGACAACGGCATAAATGTTTGTCTTTGGGAAAACTGCAAGGATCAGCGCCAGGACGACGAGATCCATTCCAAGGGAAATTGCTGCATTGTGCAAGGCTTTCTTCTGCTGCCCGATCGACTGCAGGACACTGTTGGTAATGGTAGACAGTGCAGAAAAGACAACCGATACGGCACCCATCATCAGCAGTTTGCCGGAAAGGCTCGAACTTGACGGGAACAAAACGCCTGTAATCGGGAATGCCAGGACTCCAAGGCCGACGGCAGCCGGAATGGAAATAAACATGGTCAGGCGGATCGTTTCCAGAATTTTGTCGTTTGCCTCGTCGAGGTCACCGGTTGCGTAGCAGGAAGACACCTCCGGCATCATCGCAGATGCGGATGCGCTTGCCATGGCAAGCGGGACGTTAATCAGCGTAACGTAATAGTTGGAAAACTCGCCGTATGCAGCGTTCAGCGCTTTCTGGTTTTCGCCGTGCCATCCGAGAATGGTAAAGAACAGATAGTTGTCCAGGTAAGCGTTACAGTTATAAATAAAGGTCGTGAAGATGACCGGTGTTACCATCAGAAAGAGTACCTGAAAGATTTCGCGGTAGGATTCTTCGCGGTGGCGTGTGTCTTTGGCTGCTTTTCGCAGAATGCTTTTCCGGTTTACCCCGTAAACGAGCAGCATAAAGCAAAGGCCTGCCAGCACACCGGCTCCCGTTCCGAGGGTTCCGCCGGCAGCACCGAATTTCGCACGCTCGGTGTCATTTGTCGCAAACTGCTGGATAAAGAACCAGGCTGCACCGATACTGAAAGCAGCGTTGAATATCTGCTCGATGATCTGTGAAATCGAAGTCGGCATCATCGTGCTGTGGGCCTGGAAATAGCCGCGCAGGACGCCGAGAATCGCCGAGAAGAAGATGGTCGGTGCCAGTACGCGCAGGGCCAGGATGGCATTCTGCTGGTTATATGGCAGAAGGAATTTTCCGCCGAAAAACGCCACCAGTGCAGCGATTCCTCCCACGATTACGGCATAAAGGAGGGCTCCGCGGAAAACGCGGTGTGCGTTCCGGTACTCTTTTAATGCCAGGCGTTCGGATACGATTTTCGATACTGCCATCGGAATACTGTAGGACGAGATCAGCAGCAGGATCGTATACAGATTGCTCGCTGTACTGTAATAACCAAGTCCCTCATTTCCAATGGTTTCGCCGAGCGGCGACCGGTATAAAAGACCGATCACACGCGAGATAATCGTTGCAGCCATCAAGATAGAAGTATTTCTCAGTAACGTATTTTTCTTTTTACTCATTCTTTCGCTCCCCGGATTACATTTTCGATCTGCCAGTCAATCGGCGCAAGACCGTTTTCTTCCAGATATTCGTTCGTTCTGGAAAACGGATGGCTGCCGAAAAATCCGCGGTATGCAGAGAGCGGGCTCGGATGAGCGGACATCAGCACCAGATGTTTTGGATTGTGGATCATCTCTTTTTTGCGCTGTGCGGGACGTCCCCAGAGGATGAAGACCATCGGGCGGTCCTGCCCGGCGAGCACTTTGATTGCCGCGTCCGTGAACTGCTCCCAGCCGATTTCCTTGTGGGAATTTGCCTGATGCGCACGCACAGTCAGCACCGTGTTCAGCATCAGAACACCCTGCCGTGCCCATTTTTCGAGATAGCCGTTGTTCGGGATGTAGCATCCCAGATCGTCTTCGAGTTCCTTATAAATGTTGACCAGGGACGGCGGAATGTCTACTTCCGGTTTTACAGAAAAGCAGAGTCCGTGTGCCTGTCCCGGCTCGTGGTACGGGTCCTGGCCTAAGATGACTACTTTTACCTGCTCAAGTGGGGTAAAGTGGAACGCATTGAAAATATCATCAGCCGGCGGGTAAATCGTGTGGGTTTTGTACTCCGCACCCACCGTCTGAAACAGTTTTTTATAGTAGTCTTTGGAGAATTCTCCCTTCAGGGCATTTGCCCAGCTTCCGCTAAGAGGCGGCATATCGTTTTCTCCTTCCTTTTACAGGCGGACCGGCACATTACGGCCTGCCAGATATTCTTTGACTTCACGAATTTCCAGTTCTTTGTAGTGGAACAGGGATGCGGCAAGCGCTGCATCGGCTTTTCCTTCGGTTAAGGCATCATAAAAATGCTCCAGCGTTCCTGCGCCGCCGGATGCGATGACCGGGATGCCGACGCTCTCTGCGATCGTTCTTGTCAGCTCGATATCGTATCCCGCCTTTGTTCCGTCGCAGTCCATGCTGGTGAGCAGAATTTCTCCGGCTCCGAGGCTCTCGGCTTTTTTCGCCCACTCGACGGCGTCGATGCCGACATCGATCCGGCCGCCGTTTTTGTAGATATTCCAGCCGCTTCCGTCAGCTCTCTTCTTCGCATCGATCGCAACGACCACGCACTGGCTGCCAAATTTCTGCGCCGCATCGCCAATGAGCTGCGGATTGTTGATTGCGGAGGAGTTGATCGAAATTTTGTCGGCTCCCTCGCGGAGCAGCATCTTGAAATCGTCTACGGTACGGATTCCGCCGCCGACGGTGAATGGGATGAAGACGTTTGCTGCTACTTTGCGCACCATATCGATGACCGTTCCTCTCTGATCGGAGGAGGCGGTGATGTCGAGGAACACAACTTCATCGGCTCCTGCCTTGTCGTACGCTTTTGCAATCTCCACCGGGTCTCCGGCATCTTTTAAATCGACGAAATTAACGCCTTTTACGACTCTTCCGTTTTTTACATCCAGGCATGGGATAATTCGTTTTGTAAACATCGCTTAGTCCTCCTCTCCAATTTCCGCAAAGTTTTTCAGAATGGCAAGTCCAAGATCTGAACTCTTTTCCGGGTGGAACTGGCAGGCGAACAGATTTCCTTTTTCCACGGATGCATGGATGTGTGTACTGTACTCTGTCGTTGCTTTTATAATTTCCTCCTCTTCTGCTTTCAGATAGTAGGAGTGGACAAAGTAAACATACGATTCCTGCGGGATGCCTTTGAATAAGCGTCCC
This sequence comes from Blautia sp. OF03-13, assembly GCF_003460685.1. Taxonomy (NCBI): domain Bacteria; kingdom Bacillati; phylum Bacillota; class Clostridia; order Lachnospirales; family Lachnospiraceae; genus Blautia; species Blautia sp. OF03-13. The sequence continues at coordinate 3,499 of NZ_QTVR01000022.1, forward strand.
TCGTTCTGCAGATGGATGGAATTCCAGCCCATGTGCGGAATCTTTAAGCCCTCTTTGTCCGGAATCCGGAGAATTTCTCCTTTTAACAGACCAAGGCCTGCAACGCCCGGGCTCTCTTCGCTGCGTTCAAACAGGATCTGAAGTCCGAGGCAGATTCCAAGAAACGGAGTCCCTTTTTCTACGATTTCATGAATAACCGGCACCAGATGATAGCGGTTCAGATTTTCCATCGCATCTCCAAAGCTGCCGACACCCGGCAGAACGACGTGATCTGCGCGTTTTAACACGTCTGGATCCCTGGTCAGTACAACCTCTTTTCCAAGGCTTTGAAAGGCTTTTTCCACGCTTTTTATATTTCCGGCATCATAATCGATCAGTGCAATCATAGGTGGGTCCTCCTCGTTTGTTATTTCAGTCCACGCCCCCTGTCATTGGGGGCATCTCTGCTGTTCTTTTGCAAACAGTACACTTCATTCTAACATACCGTTTTCTAAAATTCAAATTTTGAAGGTTATAAAATTATACAAAAATGCAGAAATTCTTAAGATTTCTTTTACTCCCGCTCCTTTCTTTCTTTTTATACTGGACAAATGGCGGGCATCACGCTACAATAAGAGCGTTGCACTAAGAAACGATAACATTTTGTGAAAAACGAGAGGTGTATATGATTACCAAATATCTGATTGTATTTTTGATTTCCATGGTTCCGCTCATCGAGCTGCGTGGTGCGATTCCGTACGCGGTAGCTTTCCATATTCCGACGCTTCCGGCCTATCTGATCGCCGTCATCGGAAATATGCTTCCGGTTCCGATTATTTTCCTGTTCGCTCGAAAGGTTCTTGTCTGGGGATGTGATAAAAAGTATATCGGAAAGTTCTTCACCTGGTGTCTGGAAAAAGGCGAAAAAGGCGGGGAAAAACTGAAAGCAAAAGCCGGTCGCGGACTTCCGCTCGCCCTGCTGCTCTTCGTCGGCATCCCGCTCCCGGGAACCGGCGCATGGACCGGCACACTGGCCGCAAGTATCCTCGATATGGACTTTAAGACCAGCGTTCTCGCCGTCATGGGCGGTGTTCTCCTCGCAAGCGTCATCATGCTGCTTGCAAGTTCCGGCGTATTCGGGGCAATTGGAGCGCTTCTGACGTAAACGGCTCTGCTTCCGTTTCAATTCCATAAAATTTGGCTTACAGCCGCACAGATTTGTTTTTCCGATCTGTGCGGCTGTTTTTGTATAACTTTTTTCTAACAGAAATTTTCCCTGCTGTTTCCTGTTCACGTTTTTCCGGATCGAATTCTGTTTCTTTTCTTCCAGTATCTTCTTGTGCTATTTTCATTTTTCCTCTTGAACATTCGTTCGATTTGTGTTACACTTCCTTTATCGAACAGTTGTTCTTTTCGTAAAATACCTGTTATCTTATTGTTTTACTTTTATTCGTATTCATTTGGACATAGAAAGGAATTTTTCTGCCATGCAGTTATCATCACAAACACTTTCTCTCTCCGAGAAGCTGAATCTTCTCGCTGACGCGGCCAAATACGACGTTGCGTGCACTTCCAGCGGTGTGAACCGTGCCGGAAAACAGGGACATCTCGGCAATTCGGTCTCCTGCGGTATCTGCCACAGCTTTTCTTCCGACGGACGCTGTATCTCTCTGTTGAAAATTCTGCAGAGCAACGACTGTATCTACGACTGTAAATACTGCGTCAACCGCGCCGGGAATGACCGGCAGCGCGCCACGTTTACACCGGAGGAGGTCTGTACACTCGTCACGGAATTTTATCGCCGAAACTATATTGAGGGACTCTTTTTAAGTTCCGCCGTCTGCAAAAATCCTGCCCATACGATGGAGCTCATGTACCGCACTCTGCATCTTTTACGTAATCGTTACCGCTTTAACGGCTACATCCACGTCAAAGCTATCCCGGGCGCACCCGCCGAGCTGATCGAAAAGACCGGCTATCTCGCCGACCGCATGAGCGTCAATCTGGAACTCCCGACCGGAGAAGGGCTGCAGAAACTGGCCCCGCAGAAGACACAGAAAGCGATTTTAAAACCCATGCGCCAGATCCAGTCCGGTATTGTAGATTACCGGCTGACCGCAGGGAAAAGCGCTTTTTTAGAGCGTTCCTCGGGAAACCGCTATCTCTCCCACTCCATTTTCGATACACGAAAGCAGATTTCCGCCTCCGCTGCCGATCTGGGCTGGATCTCTTCCTCCTCCGCGCGGTCACTGCCGGAAAAGGAACGCTCTGCTCCCTTCGTTCCTGCCGGCCAGAGCACGCAGATGATCATCGGTGCGACAAAGGAAAACGATTACCAGCTTCTCTCCACCTCACAGCTTCTCTACCAGCAGTATGACCTGAAGCGCGTCTTTTACTCCGCCTACATTCCGGTCAACGAGGATTCCGCCCTGCCCTCACGTGAAACCAAGCCGCCGCTTCTTCGGGAACACCGCCTTTATCAGGCAGACTGGCTGCTCCGCTTCTACGGTTTTCAGGCGGATGAACTGCTCGATGAAGCCCACCCGAACTTTCATGCACAGCTCGACCCGAAATGCGACTGGGCGCTGCGCCATATGGAGCTGTTTCCGGTGGAGATCAACACGGCTGAGTATGCCGACCTTCTGCGCGTTCCCGGCATCGGGCCGAAATCGGCCATGCGGATTGTAAAGAGCCGCAGAAGCTCCCATCTTTCATTTGAGCATCTGAAAAAGATCGGTGTGGTGCTGAAACGCGCCAAATATTTTATCACCTGCGAGGGAAAAATGATGTATCACATGCGGCTGGAACAGCAGTTTCTGTCCCGGCAGCTCACGGGAGAGGAAGCCGCCTCCAACTGGGAGGTTTCCCATCCGGAACAGTATCAGCAGCTTTCTCTGTTTGATGCTGCCGTACCTGGGCATATATAATCCCGGGCGTTCTTCTCACGGAAAAGCCTTTTTGCTGTATCTGCGCTTTTTTGCAGAAGGCTGTTGTCTGTATCAATTGATTTCAGAAAGGATTTTATTATGACTGTTTACACCTGCAGCCCGGATCTTGCGTCGATCCTGACCTGCATCTATGAAGCCTGGAATTCCCGTCTCGGCTACCGCAATGTACGGCTGATGACGGAACCAGTCGGCAATCTGGAGCTGTTCTGCGATTACTGCCATGTTGATCCGGACACAGAAAAAGCCGCCAGCGTCACGCGATCCATTCAAAAGAAGATCGGCGCAGCAGCCTGGCGGCTCGTCTATCTCTGTGCAATGTCCGAGAGAAGCAACGCTCCCGACGTCATTTATCGTTTTCTGCTCTACGGCTTTTCCTATGGAAAGGATACTCTGCATATGCTGCAGGAACCGGCGGTATTCCACGCTTTTGAAGTTTCCCGTCAGGTCACAAATGAAGCGCATTCGTTCCGGGAATTTATCCGTTTTGCAAATATTTCCTCCGGTTTTCCGATCCTGGTCTCGCATATTTCCCCGAAAGCCAATGTGCTGACCCTGGTCGCTCCCCATTTTTCTGACCGGCTCCCCTCAGAAAACTGGATGATTCTCGATGATAACCGGCAGCTTGCTGTCGTGCATCCCGCTGACCGGCCCTTTTATCTGACCCGTCTTTCTCCGGGTGAAATAGAACGCCTTTCCCTCACGGAATCCACTTCGGATCCTTACGAAGAACTCTGGAAAGGATTTTTCACCGCAATTGCCATCAAAGAGCGTTCCAATCCCGACTGTCAGCGTACGCATCTGCCGCTCCACTACCAGGATCATATGCCGGAATTTAAAAATCTTTAGAGTCTTAGAATTTTTCCAGCTGTTCCATGTTCAGCACAAACACAGTACAGCCTCCTGTCTGGGTATCAATCGGAACAGAGTAATTTCCGCCCGGGCAGAAGTTTCCGCTTTCCATCGGGGTGGCCGCATAGGTAACTGTTTTCCGAAGCCCTGCTTCCTGTTTTAAGATCGCAAGCACAGCGTCGAGCTTATGATCATCGGTTCCGATCAGCAGTGTTGTGTTCTTCTCCTTCAGGAAACCGCCGGTCGTGGCAAGCTCCGTCACAAAAAAACCTTTTTTGTTCAACTCGGCAATGGTGTCTGCCTCGTCCTCTTTCCGTAATACAGCAACAATTAACTTCATACAAATTCCTCCTCGCATCCTCCGGTCAAACGGATTCTGATTTTTGAAAAGTCAGCTGCTTATGCCGTATGGCACATTGCATTTTTCTGTTTTCACAGTAAAAATAGCATAATATCACGGAAAAAGAAAGTCTTTTTTTACTTTTTCACTTCAAATCCGTATGACACGGTTCCATTTTCGAATACCGCGTCCACTTCGTAGATGTAGCCGGCCTCGGCTCCCGGAATGCTCCAGCTCTCCGCATGCTCCACAGAAACGCTTTCTCCCTCCGGGTAACCATTGCCAAAGTTCTGCCCCCGGTCTTCGGCCGGCCATCTTTCTGCTGTGACAGAATCCGGCTCCTCCGAGAAGACAAGCTCCAGATCGGTTTTTCCTTCGTCATTTTCTATATTCAGATCACTCAGTTCCGTCCATTCCAGAATGAACGCACTGTCCGCAACGACGTTCTGACCATTGCCGTCCTCATCAACATAAGACCAGGTATAACCTCCCTGTGTTGCCATAGCTGTCACCTGGGCATTTGGCTGTGTGTAGCACAGATTCAGAAACGGAATTTCCGATGGATCCTTTTCCGGCAGAATCTGGGAAAGTTCCTCATCGAATTTTTCTGCATCCGCCTCCGTACCGCCGCTGATTCTCATAATACGGCTGATACCCGGATATTGTCCCGGATAGGAGTTCAGCATAATACCGTCGCCCTCCACTTGAAGAAAATCTCCTTTTTTGATCTCGGACGGATCAATGGCATTTCCATTTTCATCGTAAAGTGTGTCGGACGGTGTATGTGTCACATAGATGTTTCCGTGTTCCAGATCTCCCAGGTACCATAACCCGGAATCTTCTGCAAGAAATATGGCTTTCTGTACTTCTTCTGCCCTATTGCTGTCCTCTGCAGCACTTTCTGTATCTGCATTCAGATTTCGGTCCCGTTCCGTTTTCATATAGATTCCGCCTCCAATCAGCACGGCGGCAACTACAACACCGGTCACTCCAAAAATAACTGCGTTTTCTTTTTTCATAAGCGTATTCTTCCTTTCCTGTTGTTTTCCCGTTTTTTTTACACGACTTGTTTTATCTTTCTGCAAGACATGCAAGAAACTGCTCCCCGTATTTTTCAAACTTGCTCTCGCCGACCCCGGAAACAGCCAGCATTTCCTCTTTATTTGACGGTCTCTCTACCGCCATCTGGATCAGTGTTTTATCCGAGAAGATAATATACGGAGGCACTTTATGCTCCTTTGCAAGCTCCATCCGGAGTGCCCGCAGTTTTTCGAATACCGCGGCCTCCTCGTTGGAAAGCTCCTTTGCCGCTACCGAGGTTTTTGTCTTTGTCTTCTCTTTTGCGGCTTTCGGAATCCGTTTTTCTTCTTTTGCCATCTTCATCAGCATCGTGCCGTCCTCATCCAGCAGCTCCGCCGCTTTTGGCAGCAGGCGCACAATGCTGTATGTGTCGGCCGTTACATAGAGATATTCCCGAACCTGCAGTTCATTTAAGATCTGCCGCAGCCGGTAGACCGGCTCTTTTGCCAGTTCCCCGTAATGGGAGTTTTCATCCATGCGGTACTGGCGGATTTTCGCGGTATTCGCACCGTGCAGGGTATCGAGAATCACCGTCGTGCCGTACCGCTGACGGCATTCCCGCACACAGCCAAGGATTGCCTTTGCCGCCGCTGTCACATCCACCGTTTCAAATTCCGAGAGGCAGTTGGAACAGTTTCCACAGTAATTGGAACCGTATTCCCCGAAATACCGAAGGATATAATCTCTGAGGCACTCATGGGTGAAACAGTAAAACGTCATTTTCTTCAGCCGTTCCTCCTCCCTCTGACGGATCAGCGCTGTCGTCTCGGGATCCTCACTCTCCTGCGCCATGTTTTCGATAAAAAACTGGTTTGTGATGACATCCTGTCCCGCGTACAGCAGAATGCATTCCGCCGGAAGGCCATCCCGTCCCGCACGGCCGGCCTCCTGGTAATAGCTTTCCATATTTTTCGGCATATTATAATGGATGACGTACCGCACATTCGATTTATCGATTCCCATACCAAAAGCGTTTGTCGCTACCATGATCTGCTTCCGGTCATAAATAAAATCTTCCTGGTTTTCCTTCCGTTCCAGGTCAGAGAGACCCGCATGGTATCTTGTGACAGAATATCCTTTCTGCTCGAGTTTCTCACAGACCTCCTCCACATTTTTTCTGGTCAGACAGTAAATAATTCCGCAGTCCGCCTCGTGCTCTGCAAGGAATGATTCCACGGCTGCGAATTTATCTTTCGGCTGCTGTACCGTAAATTTCAGATTTTTCCGGTCAAAGCCTGTGACCAGACGTACCGGATCACGCAAAGACAGCAGTGCTTCGATATCATCCCGTACCTCTTTTGTTGCCGTTGCCGTAAAGGCACCGATCACCGGCCGTGCGGGAAGCTGCTCGACAAACTCTGTGATTTTCAGGTAGCTTGGGCGGAAATCCTGACCCCACTGGGAAATACAGTGTGCCTCATCAACACTAATCATCGAAATTTCCATCGACTGCACCGCGCACAAAAATTCCGGTGTCAGAAGGCGTTCCGGGGCGACATAAATAATCTTGTACCGGCCCTCCATGGCAAAGCCGAGTGCCTTCCGGTACTGCGCCGCACTTAAGGAGCTGTTCAGAAACGCAGCGTGAATCCCCGCCTGGTTCAGGGTCGATACCTGATCCTTCATCAGAGAAATCAACGGTGATACCACCAGGGTAATTCCTGACAGCAGAAGCGCCGGAATCTGATAACACAGCGATTTTCCTGCTCCGGTCGGCATAATGCCGAGCACGTCCTGTCCGTTCAGAAGCGCATCCACCAGCATCTCCTGCCCCTCTCGGAAGGAATCGTAACCGAAGTACTTTTTTAAAACCTCATATTTTGTCATCTTGTTTTTCTCTGCCCTTTCCATCCACTCTACCTCCATTGTGACATAGATTGCAGGTAAAGTCAAACAGATGTGTGCCGCATGTTTTCTTTCATCCATACATATATTGTCTCAAAAAGTCCTGGAGGGGGATTTTATGCGTTCTCTTTCACCCCTTTCCCGCCGGATCCTGAAAAAAGCCGGTATCGCCGCCGCTTTTTTCTGCTCCGCTTTTCTTTTTGGCTCTGTTCTGTCCCACTTTACCTGCCGTGCGCTCCGAAAGGCAGCCCCAGTTTTTCTCTCTGCTGCGCCGGAGACACCTGTTTCTTCCGTTTCGATGCCCGTCCTCTCCTCTGCTGCCGAAAACTGGGGGCTCTCCTTTCCGGAAAAAGGGAAGACTCCCGTCGGCAATGCTACATCCGAAGAGCTTGCCGCCTACAACGCCTGGTTTGCCGCTTCACCGGAAGAAAACATCATCTATCTGACGTTTGACTGCGGCTATGAAAACGGCAACACCCCGGCGATCCTTGACGCACTCCAGAAGCATCAGGCACCCGCAGCGTTCTTTGTCGTCGGCAATTTTCTCTCCGACCAGCCGGATCTTGTCAAACGCATGGCGGCAGAAGGCCATATCGTCGGAAACCACACCTGGTCGCACCCGGATATGTCCAAAATTTCCACGCAGGAAGCCTTCTCCGAAGAGCTGAACCGTGTTTCCGCTCTTTACCAGGAGACCACCAGCCAGGAAATGGTGAAATATTACCGGCCTCCGCAGGGAAAATACAGCACGCAGAACCTGCAGATGGCAAAAGATCTCGGCTATCAGACTTTTTTCTGGAGTCTTGCCTATGTAGACTGGTACCAGGATCAGCAGCCGACCCACGAGGAGGCTTTCAAAAAGTTGACCGGACGCATTCATCCCGGTGCCATCGTCCTGCTTCATAATACCTCATCCACCAACGCGGAGATTCTCGATGAGCTGCTGACGAAATGGGAAGAAATGGGATATTCTTTCGGCTCTCTCGATCAGCTCGCATCGAAATCTGCCTGAGGACCGGAAATACGGTTTCTCATGTATTTCTATCTTTCTTTTGTTCCGCTTTTTTTATCCTGCTTTCAAACCGGAATGCCTCCTCTTTTACTTCCTTCCAGAGCCGCAGCACACAAAGCAGGTTCGGCACCGCCATGCAGGCATTGGCAAGCTCCGCAAAATTCCAGACCGTTTCCGCCATGCAGACGCACCCGGCAAACGCTGCAAAGCAGAAGAAAACACGGTAAACCATTCCGAAGCTATCCTTTTTCACCAGCCAGAGAAACGCCTGCTCCCCCTGGTATGCCCAGCCGGCCATCGTTGCAAATGCGAACAGCAGAATCCCGACCGCGACAACATAGCCTCCCGCCGGTCCGAACACACTTTCAAAGGCCTGAATTACCATCGCCGCTCCATCCGCTTTTTCCGCCTCCAGTACCCCCTCTGCCGCCCCGGTCACTCCAACGGCAAGGCCGGTCACAAGACAGATCACCATGGTATCAACGAACACACCTGTCATGCTGATGTACCCCTGCCGCACGGGATCGTCGGTCTGTGCCGCCGCAGCACTGATTCCGCCTGCTCCAAGCCCTGCTTCATTCGAAAACACACCGCGGGAAATTCCATACCGCAAGGCCGGCGGCAGCAGGGAAATTCCCGCACCCACCGCTCCTCCCGATGCCGCCCGGAAAGAAAACGCGTCCCGTACTATCGCAAGCAGTGTCCGCGGAAGCTCTCCGGCGTGCAGACCGATTACCATTCCTGCCCCGCCCAGATAAAAGAGTGCCATTCCCGGTACCAGCACCTCCGCCGCTTTTGCAATGGAACGCAGTCCGCCTGTCACCACGAGCAGAAGAAGAATCGTCAGCACCAACGCGCTTTTTTCTCTTGCCACGCCAAACGTATCCTGCATCGCCAGCGCAATCGAGTTTGCCTGCGTCATATTGCCCATTCCGAGAGATACCAGCACGGCGCTTCCGGCAAAAAACACAGCCAGCATCTTCGCCAGCCGCTCCCCCGGAAATGCTCTGGTCAGCGTCACCATCGGACCGCCGCAGTATGTTCCGTCTTTTCTTTGCATCCGGTACTGCACCGAGAGAAAACTCTCAGAAAATTTCAAAGCAAGTCCCACAACCGCCGCCAGCATCATCCATCCCAGTGCTCCCGGTCCTCCAAGCGCCATTGCGGAGGCAACCCCCACGATATTGCCCGTCCCGATCTCCGCCGCAAGTTCCGTCATCAGCGATGCGAACGGCGAAACTCCCGCTTCTGTTTTCTCCCCGCTGTACCTCGCCTCACGGCCGAATGCTGTACGAAGCGCAAAGAACAACCGTCGAATGGGCAGCGCGCGAAGCTGGATGGTCAGAAAAATGCCTGTCCCAAGCAGCAGAAAAAGAAGCGGCGGTCCCCAGGCGGCTGCATTCACCGCTTTTAGAAATGCATTGATTTTTTCGAGCGTGGCCATATCCATTCCTCCCTGTACAAAGTTCCAAAGGAAAGCAGTTCCTGTCCCTCCATTGTTAAACAGTTTTCTGTCCATGCATCGCAATGTTTTCTCTGCACTTTATGCAGCACCGCACAAAAAAAGAACCCGACAGCAGCCTTACGGCCCGTCCGGTTCTTTCGATCTTCATCTTATTTTGTTGTATTCCGCTTCCGCCCGTTTTTCAGGACTCCTGCTCCTTTAAATCATCCGCCACGAGAACACCCGCTTTGAAGCCCATCAGCATCATCTCGAGCATTTCCGCATCGTAATTGCGGTATTTCAGGTAATAAAACAGCGAATCGAGATAATTCAGAAAGCCTTTTTTCGTCTCCGGACTTAAAATCACCCGTTTTCCGTCGCCCATCAGATATTTGGCAATCCGGGAAAAGACGAACTTTTCGTTCAGAAATGCCATCGCATCCGATGTCTCATCCTCCACCAGGATCTGGATCGGTTTTCTCCGCAGCAGCCAGTAGGTCTCATAGGAGATCACTTTCAATGAATTGATATGCTTTGCCTGATGAAAATGTTTCAGGCGGGAAATATCCGTGAAATAGTCCAGCACTGCATGGCTCAACAGCGACTCGCTGATCTGGATTTTCTCGCGGATGCCGAGACTCTTGGCAAATTCCTCGATTTCTTCGTAAAAAACAGCGTAACGGCTCTGGATTACTTCCTCGGAAAATTCTTCCAGAAGTCCGTCGTAGTTTGTGTATATTTTTTCTATTGTATTCATTTTTCCTCCCCGGGCAGATTCAGGATTTCATAGCAGAGTTTCGTCCGGACAAAGTCGGTATATTCGGTCATCTCGCGTTTTTCCATTGTTCCGTAGCGGATCGGCGAGGTATTTCCCATCAGATGTTTTCGGATTTTTCCGGCTTTGACTGCCGCCATCATATTCTCCGCAGAGTCCTCTGCTGCATGAGAGAAGCCCATACGGCCCGTGTTTTTTCCATCCATTTTTTATCCTTTCCCATGTCTGAAAAGCAGTTTTATTCTTTCAGTATGCTCCAGACGGCATCATCCATCGTATGAATTTCGTTCAGATCGCGTTTTTCCACCGCTGCCTTGACCTGCGGTTTTAATTCACGCTTGCGCACGATCGTTTCCTTGCTCTGGAACTTCTCATCCGGCACAACCTGGAGACGGCGGTAGAACGATCCCATCTCATCTCCCATGCCCGCCAGACGGTTCAGCAGCTCGGAAAACTCTGTCAGCATGGCGTTTCCCTTGCGCCGCGGATAAAGAATGCTGTGGTCAATCTCTCCCCAGCCCTCCTCGAACAGCGTCTTAATCTGAATTTCAATGTAGACGCCGCGGTAAACGACAATGTAATGCACCGCACGGTAATGTTTCCGGTCCAGAATGTTCTCCTCCGGAATCCAGTTCACATAGATGTCGGCGTAATCGCCAAGTCTTGTATGGACTTTCGGCGGCTCTGCCATATAGCCCGATGCGTTCTGGTCGTAGTCACGGCCGTAATCACGGATGTATTTTTCCGGATCGTTTTTAAACCAGTGGATAATGTATTTATGGAAGTTTACCCAGTCCTCCCGATACAGCAAGAGTCCCCGGATTCCGATCAGGTCTGTCACATAACGCATGTAGTTTGTCGCATCCATTTTCCGGTATTTTGCATAATTTTCCAGACGCTTGCGCACCAGCTTTTCCACCAGATGTTCGGTGTCCTTCAGGCGGCTGTGGTACGACTGCAGTCCGATCTCTTTTTCCTTGTCCTGCAGAAATTCTGCTACGAATTCTTTTCGGATCTTTTCCAGCGTCGGCCGGCGCCGTTCATAATCGTCCGCAATTTCCAGCAGTTCTTCCCAGGAAATATCTGCCTCTTCAAATTCCTGCGGCAGAATCCCAAATTTCTGCAGAAACTCGTCCTTTGTCAGATACACGTAGATTCCTCGCTCTCTTTGTCAATTCAACGTACAGGTTTCTTTTTTTCAGAACGCACCCCGGAGAAACCCGGCCCCGCTGCGTTCTGACACACCGGAGAGATTATAGCACATTCATCCCCGCTTCACAAGTAAAATCTTTATTTAAGAATGCACATTTCCACTTTAATCTTTCTGCCAATTTCTTAAACTTTCCTTAAGCTGTCTTGATGTTTCACCTGCCCCATGGTAAGATAATCGTGACTTGGCAGAATTGTCTGCTGTTTACACTTACATTAAGAGGGAGGTCTTTTTTATGTGGACTCGAGAGGAACTGAAAACCCGCGGAAAAGCCGCATTTTTACGCAATTACTGGATCTGTGTAGTAGCTGCCCTGATTCTGACTCTGCTGGTCGGAAGCGGTACTTCTAATTCTGGAAATTCCAACAATGACAGCCATCAGACTAACTCGGTCGGTATATCTGGATTTACGATTTCTTCCGATAACTTCAATGTGGAATCCTTTGCAGAAAGATTCACCCCGCTTGGACCGGTTAAATTTGTTTTTACTGTCTTCAGCGGCATTGTACTTCTTGTCATTGGTCTTGCCTTTATTCTGATCCGTATTTTTGTTCTTGCACCATTTGAGGTAGGAGGCTCGAGGTTTTTCATTGAAAACTCAATGGAAAAAGCGGGACTTGGCAACATACTGTTCGGATTCCAGAACGGCTACTATGGAAAAACTGTGTGGACTCTGTTTTTAAAAAATCTTTATATATTCCTCTGGTCGCTGCTTCTTCTGATTCCTGGAATTGTGAAAGCTTATGAATACCGCATGGTTCCTTATCTTCTCGCCGACTACCCGGAACTTTCGACCGAAGAAGCATTCCGCATCAGCCGTGAAATGATGAACGGTGAAAAGATGAATACATTTATTCTTGATCTCTCCTTTATCGGATGGTATATTCTTTCCGGAATCACCTGCAATCTTGTCGGTATTTTCTATCTGTATCCGTACAAATATGCAACCGATGCCGAACTGTTCCTGGTTCTGAAACAGAATTACTTCTCCAGCCGGAGTTATGGCAATACGTATCAGGCTTACTAAACCGCACAAAAAATCAGGTGCTTCTCTTTTTCGGGAAGCACCTGATTTTTTATGTATTTCTTTTTAAATATCTCTTAGATATAATCTTTCATTTCAAAATACCGCATCAGAATATCGGCACAGTTCTCGATGCCAAGATCCGAGGTATTCAGGATCATATGGTAGTTATTGACATCGCCCCATGTCTTTCCGGTATTTTTGTAATAATACTCGGCACGCTGCTTGTCTGTCTCTTCCAGCATCACCTCAGCCGCCTCTCTTGTCAGGGAAAACAGCTTCATGATACGTTTGATCCGATCCTCTTTGTCCGCGCAGACATAAATATTGATGACGTTGCTTTTATCTTTCAGAAACTCCGAAGCACACCGTCCAATGATAATACACGGCTGTTTCGCCAGCTCGCGGATCGCATCCGCCTCAGATTCAAAGGCATTTTCACGCATGCCGTGCTCTACATCGTCCTTATCATATACCGGGATATGCAGTCTCTCGGAAAGTTCTTTCGCAATAATACTCGCCCCAGTACCAAACCGGCGGCTCATCGTAATAACTAAGTTCATTTGCCACTTCCTCCTTCGCACTTCTCATAACGCAAACAAACGCCTTATGACAAATCAAAAAATTTTTCTTTCGCTGTCTCTCATTATAACAAACCCACACCGAAAACTCAAGTTTTTTCGACAGGGGCATGGATCACTCAGGCGATGTGATTTCTTCTATTTTCTTTTTTGCGAAATGATTGAATGCCGCGATAACTCTTCCTGTGCAGACCATGGCTATAACAGTGCCGATTCCGATTCCTACCGGGCGGCCGGTTCCGATGAAGCCGATCGCAAGGGAAATGACGATGGCGGAGAAATCAAAAAGATTTTTTCCGAAACCCATGTTCTTTCCGCAGCGCTCGCCGAGAACTCTTGCCAGGCCGTCGGCCGGGTTTGGGACGATGTTGACGTCTACGGTGACGGCGGCGCCAATTCCGGTCAGGATGATGGCAAGGGCAAGGACGAGAAGCCTCATTCCCATCTGATCAGGGGTCGGGATGATCCAGTCGAAGATGGTAATAAAGGCGCTCGTCAGATAACTTGCGGCAACCTGTAAGAACTGGAACGGCGGGAATTTTCCTTTCAGCAGTACGATCTGCAGTACGATGAAGATCAAATACGCCACGAAGACCGCCGTTCCTGTTTCATAGCCGAAGATCTGTGCCACCGCGTACGGCATGGAAATGATGGGCGATACACCGAGGTTTGTCTTCGTATTCAGTGTGATGCCGAGTGCCAGCACCATAATTCCAATCAGATAAAGCGCAATGCGCAGAATCCATTTTTTTTGTTTTTCCTGCATAATTTTCCCTCTTTTCTTTCTGTACAACATCTTTATCCTAGCACAGATCGGGGAAAATGTACAAGGAACTCCTCGGATATCAGGGCTATTCCTCTTCCAGTACGCATCCTTCCGGCGCATAGGTTTCAAAGAGCCAGTCCTCAAGAGCATTCAGATTATCGTCGGAATGCTCGACCTCGCGCGCGTATCTCCAGGAAAGCTCCTCGATGTCGTGCATGGAAAGCGTTTTTCCATTTTCCAGCCACCGTGCAACCAGGATTTCCTGAATCCAACGGACAGAGAACAGCGCGAGTTCCATTTTGGAACAGACCATATCGTCGTAGACGGCGCCGCAAAAATAGGTGTAGACGAAAAACATCAGAAGCTGCTCACCGATGTTTTCCCACTCTGCACGGCGTTCACCTGCAGCGCCCCAGGTGCGATGGAATTCTTCACAGATGGCCTGATAAGCGGTTTCTCCGTTCTGATACAGCGCTTTTTCTGTGCCGTCAAGCACAGTATCCCATTCCGGACGAAGACGCTCGAGACCGCGGAGAACGGCAAGTTCCTTCACCTGGCGGTCATATGCATGAAAGGATGCAGCATCCACACCTTTTTCCGCAAGGCTCTCCGCCACGCACTCGCTTAAGGTTCCCTCTTCCAGATGCTTTTCATACTTCCGAAGCAGGTCATCGATATCATACTCCCGCTGCTCCTCCATACAGATCTGATACTGTTCTGCGAGCTGCTCTGCCGCCGTCATGCGCTCCTGCAGCGGCAGTTCGCGGTTCTGCAGAATCCGGAACAAAACATCTCTCGTGTCTTCCAGCTGGGAGAACATCATGAAGTCAAACTCTTCAAAATCATCCTCCTCGTCGGTCTCCTCCTCCAGAAAGCGCACCGGCTCTTTGCAGGACAGGATAATCCGTGCAGCTTCCGGGCAGGAAAGGGACAGGGATAATTCACGCAGACCCTCATACTCCTCCGTATGGCGCGGGTAAAGGCGGCAGGTGTCGCATAAGGAATCCGGCCCCAGTTCCTTGTAAAGATCGCAGAGATTTTCATCATTCAGAAAGGCACAGCGGCGGTTGTTCTGGTAAAAACACTCTTCCTCCCAGTCGATCGAATTGCGCAGGCGCTTTCCAAACTCACTCTTCTCATTTCCATACCGCTCCAGGGAATCCTCGTCGATCACGATCTGCCATCCGGCACAGCACGTATCCGGGCAGTCTCCGGCGGTGCATACAAACTGGTCGTAAAAATGTGGTTTTAAATATCTCATGCTTTTTTGTTTCCTTCTTTATATTTCTGTACGATCCACGCACCAGCCTCGCCGACCGGCATGCCGCTTTTTTCTGCAATTACTGCAGCACTCTCGTACTCTGAGTAAATTTTTTCGATCTCGCCGTGGCGGCAGATCTTGACTGTCGCATCGCCGTACTCGGTTGCGATTGTCGCAAACTCGCGTTTCATCACAGTGCGCTCCATCCGGCAGCGGCGGATGCCGATTGTGGTGGTCTCGGCGAATATGATATTTTCCAACGTCTCCCGCGTTGTATCATCACAGATTACATCCAGCTGGTAAGCCGGGCGGTTTTTCTTCATATAGACCGGGATGTAATGGACATCTCTTGCACCTGATCGCAGCAGTTTTCCCATGCAGTAGCCGAGCGCCTCGCCGGTGCAGTCATCAATGTTGCACTCCAGCTTCCAGATCGTATCTTTCTCGTCGTTTTCTTCTGTTTCGAGCATCATCGCACGCAGCAGTGACGGGCGCTCATACGTCCGTTTTCCGGCGCCAAGACCTGTTCTGGTACATTTGAAGGATGCCGGCAGTGTCTCTTTGGTACGGATTGCCGCAACAATGGCTGCTCCGGTCGGTGTGACCAGTTCACCCTGAATTCCGGTCGGAACGAGGGTCAGGCCATGTGCCTGTACGATATTTAAAACAGCCGGTACCGGAACCGGGATCATGCCGTGCTGGCATCTGACAAAGCCGCTTCCCTCGCTGAGACCCGTCACGATGACTTCATCCGGCGCCAGGTTATCCAGACAGACAGCGGCAGCCACAATATCCACGATGGAATCGACAGCTCCCACCTCATGGAAATGCACCTGATCAAGCGGAACGCCATGGGCTTTTGCTTCCGCTTCGGCAAGAATCTGGAAAATCCGCTCCGCCAGCGCTCTTGCTCCCGGTGTCAGACCGCCGCGGCGGATAATCGCAAGAATCTCCGGCAGCCCGCGGTGCTCATGATGGTGATGATGCTCCCCTGTGTGATCGTGGTCATGATGATGCTCGTGATCATGTGGATGGTCATGCACTTCCGCCCCATCCCCGTGCAGATACGCCATATCGTGATCATGGTTCTCATGCTCTGCATCCAGAATCACATTGAAATCGCAGGCATCCAGCCCCGACTTTTTCACTCTTGTAATCGCAATTTCGTATCCCGGCAGTTTCAGGCTTTCCAGTGATTTCTCCAGCACTTCCCGGTCTGCTCCCAGGTCGAGCAGCGCTGCAACGGTCATATCCCCACTGATTCCGCTCCCGCACTCCAGATATAAACTTTTACTCATCTTGATGTACTCCCATTCTGTTAATCTGTGTTGCAATATATCCGGCTCCATAGCCGTTGTCGATATTCACGACAGCAATTCCGTTCGCGCAGGAATTGATCATCGTAAGCAGCGCCGAAAGACCGTTCATGCTGGCCCCGTAGCCAACGGATGTCGGAACAGCAATCACCGGCTTGTCCACCAAGCCGCCGAGCACGCTCGCCAGCGCCCCCTCCATTCCGGCAACGGCTACAACGCAGTTGGCGCTCTGAATCGTATCGAGGCGCGACAGCAGGCGGTGGATACCGCTCACACCGACATCATAGATACGCTCAACGTTTGCACCGAAGTATTCTGCGGTCTGCGCCGCCTCCTCGGCAACGGAAATATCCGCAGTTCCAGCCGTACAGACCGCAATTTTTCCGATCCGCTTCTTGTCTTTCTTTTCTATTTTTAAAATATGCGACAGCGGATCATACACCACTTCCGGAAACTTTTCGCGGATCAGCTCATACTGATGCTCACTGGCTCTCGTTCCGAAAACCTCCCCATCCTGCTCGTACAGACGCGTAAAAATCTTCAGCAGATGTTCATCCGCCTTCCGTGCACAGAAAATGACCTCCGCAAATCCGCTCCGGATTTCACGGTGCGTATCCAGCTTCGCATATCCCATCTCCTCGAACGGCTCTTTTTTGAAATATTTCTCTGCCTCCTCGATCGAGATTTCGTTGTTTTTTACTTTTTCTAATACTTCTCTTGCCTCCAAAACATTCACCTCGTTTTTCTTTTTTCCCTTTTCTTTCACACCCACATACGATGCAACATAAAAAGAAAGCTGAAACCTCTGCTCTGCCAGAACCTTCTCTTTTCTGACACGGCAAATCTCCAGCTTTCTTTATTTTAAACTATGAAGTGCACTTTAAGTCAAGCAGATTCTATACACAAGTATACCCTGCTTTCTGCGTTCCCGCAATCCCTTCTTTTGGCGGTGTGAGTCATCCCGCGTATGGAATTGACTCAAAATATTCATGTTCATCGACACCGTCAATCGTATGTGGAAAACCTTCCGCAGTTTCTATATGGATTCGGCACATCGTTCCATCGGAAAGTTCTGCATCCACATACGTTGTTCCATCTGTCTTTTTCGGAGTCAGCTCTGTTCCGGTCGTAAGCACGATGTTTTCCGGGTTTCCATTGCTGTTAAAAATTTCTGCCGTCAGGGTCGTTCCCTCCTTGACAACCAGCGGTCCTGTCAGCCATCCGATCGTATAGGCATCTTCTTTTGCCTCTGGAAGTCCATCTGCCCCAACACCAACCGTTCGATATCCTGCATATGTCCCAAGCATATAGATCCTGTCAGCCCACTGGAATGCATTCACATCCTGAATTCCTTCGTCTCCGATTCTTCCCTCTGCTTTTCCCGCTTCTGCAATTTCATCAGATGTTACCCGAAAAACCGTCACAGAATGCATGAGATCTTCGCCATAAGATTCCTGATACAGATAATGATCACCATCTGCACTTCGAATCATCCATGTCTCTTCATATCCGCCATACAGTTCTTTCTGATATACCAGACCGTCACAGTTCATCTGCATCGTATAAGCATAAAGTTCCAGATTATGATTGTCCTTTCCATCCCCCTCAAAGGTAAAGGAAAATTCTTCTTCCTTCCCATCCCCGTCGAAATCATCCCGGTAAATTTCTCCTTCTGAGAGCTTCACTGCCGTGGCACCTTTTTCGTTCTCTGCTTCCGTACCCTCTGGCACAACAACCTCTGATCTTTCTGAACTCGCAGCTGTACTTTCTGATCGATTTCCCGCCTCACCTTTCTGAGCTACTCCGCATCCGCTTACCATCGCTGCCGTCAGGCATGCTGCCATGATCCATGCATATTGTTTCATAAAAATCCTCCTTTCTCTTACACCGATCGTCTCTTGATAACTCCATTATACAGAATCCTTCCCCCCCTGCAAGCAATCTCAGAAATTGTAAGATATTGTAAGCAAAACGTAAGAATCCCCGCCGATGCCGCATCAAATGCCGCACCGCCGGGGGATTCTGTAAGTTTAACTGTATTCCGCTGCTTTATTTCTCTGCTTCTCTTTTCTTATCCAGTTTTACATTGCGGAAGTACAGCACCATATCTACGGTGATCTCTGCAATGTTCAGGAAATAGAAAGCCCATGCAAGGAAAAAGATCCAGTCTTTGTCCGGGTTGTTCATATAGCTGATAAATTTGTTGGCAATACCGAAAATATATCCGATCCAGATGAACACCTCAAAGTAAAGGCTCTTTCCTTTTGCTGTTCTTGAAGTCCAGGATTTATAAATGGACAGCGGCCAGGACAGGCCAAAGCACAGGATCATCAGTGCTTCCAGTAAGTGGCTTATCATTTCTACAGTCATGTTTTTCTTCCTCTTTCATTTCTTTTTCTGCCGAAAGTCGCTTGCAAGTGTTAATGCCCTGATGTCTTTCCAGCTTGAGACCTGTCTGAAATAATCAGACAGGTCTATGGTCTCTCTTGTATTTCGTCGTTACAAATGTAACCTTTAGTCTTCTTTATGCGCTTCTAAGTATTCTTTTCTTCCCATCTCATACAGATTATTTCCGTCGCAGTCGATGATAACAAAAAGCGGCATGTCTTCTACTTCCAGACGGCGAAGTGCCTCTGCGCCGAGATCTTCGTATGCGATCAGCTCTGCTTTTTTGATGCATTTTGCAAGCAGTGCGCCGGCTCCGCCGATGGCTCCGAAGTATACGCCATGATATTTCTTCATGGCTTCTACCACTTCCGGAAGACGTGCGCCTTTACCGATCATTCCTCTTGCGCCTACGGACATCATGGTCGGAGCATACGCATCCATACGGCCGCTGGTGGTAGGACCTGCAGATCCGATGACCTGGCCTGGTTTTGCAGGGGTCGGTCCTACGTAGTAAATCGTAGCGTCTGTCGGATCAAACGGGATTTTTTCTCCTCTTGCGAGCGCTTCACACATTCTCTTATGTCCGGCATCACGGGAAGTATAGATGGTTCCGGAAAGATATACGGTATCTCCGGCATGCAGTGTTTTTGCCAGTTCTTCTGTTAAAGGCAGCTGAATATGTTTTTCCATGATCAGATCACCTCCGTTTTATGACGGGTAACATGGCAGTTGATGTTGACTGCACACGGCATTCCCGCGATATGAGTCGGCATTGTCTCAATGTTGAGGCCGATGGCTGTGGTCTTTCCGCCAAAGCCCTGCGGTCCGATGCCGAGTTTGTTGACTTTCTCCAGCATTTCTTTTTCCAGATCTGCGTAGAACGGATCCGGGTTCTCGGAATCGATCGGGCGCATCAGTGCTTTTTTCGCAAGCAGTGCACATTTATCGAAGGTTCCGCCGATACCAACGCCGACTACCATAGGCGGGCATGGGTTCGGGCCTGCTGTCTCAACAACTTCCAGGATGAAATCCTTGATTCCCTGAAGACCTGCGGACGGTTTGAACATACGGATCATACTCATATTTTCGCTTCCGAAGCCTTTCGGGCCTACGGTAACTTTGATCTGCTCGCCAGGAACGATCTCGGTGTAGAGCATAGCCGGTGTATTGTCGCCGGTGTTTCCTCTTCTGACCGGATCTTTGACAACGGATTTTCTTAAGTATCCTTTGTCATATCCTCTTCTGACACCTTCGTTGACTGCCTCTGCAAGATCTCCTCCTGCGATGTGCACATCCTGTCCGATTTCCAGGAAAACACATGCCATTCCGGTATCCTGGCAGATCGGCACGTTCTGTGCGTCTGCGATCTCATAGTTTTCTACGATTTTGTCCAGAACACCTTTTGCAATCTCGCCATCCTCGCAGGCACGGCAGCCTGTGATGGCACATTTTACGTCTTCCGGAAGATGATAGTTTGCTTCGATACAAAGTTTCTCTACCACATCCGTAATGGTACTAGCCTGAATTTCACGCATGGGGTTCTCCACCTTTCTTTACTTCTATGATTTATCGTACCGAAAAACCTTTTGGATTTCAGCACGGAAAGCGTGTCCCGGAAGCGGCTTTTAAACGCCGCCCCCTTCCGACACGCTTTTTCGCGGTTACTGCATTTTACAGGTGTCTTTTACCTGCATAATTCGGCAGAAGCTGCGGAGATACCATACCGGTATCAATACCTGCCTCTTTTAAGATCTCAGCGTATTTCTCAACGTGATCCAGATTCATCTTGCCAAGCGTTACGTCTTTTGCTTTTGCTGCGGCAGCTTTTCCTGCATCGCGACCAAATACAATAACGTCAAGCAGAGAGTTACCCATCAGACGGTTTCTTCCGTGGATTCCTCCGACAGCCTCGCCTGCTACAAGCAGGTTGTTTACCGTATTGGTGAAGCCTTCGCCGTTGATTTCCAGACCGCCGTTCTGATAATGCAGGGTCGGATAAACCAGAATCGGCTCTTTTCTCATATCGATACCATACTGCATGAACATACGGAACATAGCCGGGATTCTCTTCTCGATGGTTCCTTCTCCGTGAAGCAGATCGATCATCGGGGTATCCAGCCATACAGCCTTGCCCTGCGGAGTCTCAACGCCCTCGTTGCGGTCGTCGGAGCATTCACGAATAATGCTTGCTGCGGATACGTCACGGGTTTCCAGTGGATGCATGAAAGCTTCGCCGTCTACGTTTACGAGCATTGCGCCAAGAGAACGTACTTTCTCGGTTACCAGAGCACCGAAGATCTGAGCCGGGTAAGCAGCTCCGGTCGGATGGTACTGAATGGTATCCTGATACAGAAGCGGAGCACCTGCACGGTATCCGAGGATCAGACCGTCAGCGGTTGCACCGTAATGGTTGGAGGTTGGGAAGTTGTTGTAGTGAAGGCGTCCTGCACCACCGGTTGCGATGATGACAGTTTTTGCTTTTGCTACCTGATACTCTCCGGTCTCCATGTTCTGGAGAACAGCACCAGCAACCTGTCCCTTATCGTCTTTGATCAGCTCTACTGCGGATGAGAACTCAACGACCGGAATACCACGGTTGATGACTTCATCACGCAGAGTTCTCATAATCTCTGCGCCGGAGTAGTCACGGCATGCATGCATACGTTTTCTGGATGTTCCGCCGCCGTGTGTTGTTACCATACGGCCGTTCTCATCTTTATCGAACATAACGCCGAGGTTTTCCAGCCAGGAGATTGCATCCGGAGCTTCCATTACGAGCTTGCGAAGCAGTTCCGGTCTTGCAGCAAAATGTCCGCCGCCGAATGCATCAAGATAATGCTGTGCCGGGGAGTCATTCTCTTTGTCTGCTGCCTGGATACCACCCTCTGCCATCATGGTGTTTGCATCACCGATACGAAGCTTGGTGGTAATCATAACGTTTGCGCCTGCCTCGTGTGCTTCGATCGCGGCAGAAGAACCTGCTCCGCCGGCACCGATAACGAGTACGTCTACGTCGTAATCTACTTTGTCAAGGTCAATATCAACACCTAAAATACGGCTGTTGGACTCCAGCAGATAGCCGAGCTCTGTCGGAACTTTCTCACCTTTGTTCGGGCCGACTTTCAGGGTGATGAAGCCTTCCTCTTTATAGTCCGGATGATATGCTGCAAGAAGGGCATCTTTCTCATCCGCTGTCATTCTTCTTGGCTCATTTGCCATTCTCTGGGCTCTGGTAGCTTCCACCTTTTTGATGGATTCCTGCATATTAGCCAGTGTGTACATTCGAATTTCCCTCCTTATTTCTCGATCTCACGGTTATTGTAGAGTTCCTGGATTTCATCGATTGGTTTACCCATCACCTGTTCAATCAGATCATCGAATTTACCTTCGTGAATCTCTTCTACACGGTTTTTCAAATGCTCTGCTTTCGGAACAATGTACTTTCCGTTCAGACGTCTTGCCAGCTCTCCTACCATCGGATGGGAGATTCCGGCCGGACAGCGGGATGCGCAGATTCCGCAGCCGATGCAGTCGAAGGACTCTTCTGCACATTTTTTGAAGTCGCCTCTCTGTGCGTATGCGATATACTGCATAACGTTCAAATCCTGAGGACATCCTTTGGTACATGCATTACATCCAACGCAGCTGTAGATTTCCGGATACAGATCCATCATGACTCTCTGCTCTGCGCTGATCTCTTCGATATCGTAGGTTCTCTTGTCGATCGGATAGAACGGAAGGCTTGCGATATACATACCGTCTTCTACCTGTGTCTGACATGCCAGACAGGTTTTCAGTTCATTTTTTCCTTTGATTCTGTAGATGGTCGCACATGCACCGCAGAATCCGTGACGGCATCCGCATCCGCGTTTTAACTGATATCCGGCGTACTCCATAGCGGTCATGATGGTCAGATCGCCAGGTACGGAATACTTTTTGCCGTAAACGTAAATATTTACCATTTCCTGCATTTTCTTCAACCTCCGTTTAATATTCGTTCGGTAATTCGTCAATCTCGTCGCAGCGGAAAACCGGGCCGTCTTTGCAGACGTATTTGTCTCCGATGTTGCAGCGGCCGCATTTTCCGATACCGCATTTCATACGAAGCTCCAAAGTGGTGTAAACCTGTGTTTTCTCATAGCCCAGCTCCTGAAGTCCCTGAAGAACAAATTTGATCATGATCGGCGGTCCGCAGATCAGAGCTGTTTTGTCAACAGACATATTCAGTTCTTTTACATAGTTCGGAACGAATCCTACATGGCCGTCCCAGCCTTCCTGTTCACGGTCAATCGTCAGATGCACGTTGACATCTTTTGCTTTCGCCCATACTTCCTGGATCTCTTTTAACTGTACCAGATCGTCTTTGGAACGGGAACCGTAAACGATATCTACGGTACCGTAGTTATCACGATTGTCCAGTACGTAATTAATAACAGAACGCAGTGGAGCAAGTCCGATACCTCCGGCGATGAACAGCAGATCCTGTCCTTTTAATACGGTTTCTACCGGGAAATGATTTCCATACGGTCCACGAACCAGGATTTCATCTCCTACGGACATGTTGTGAAGATAATTCGTTAAAGTACCGCACTCCTTGATGGAGAACTCCTGGTACTCTTTGTTTGTCGGGGAAGAGGTAATGGAAAACAGTGCCTCTCCGACACCCGGTACACAGAGCATTGCGCACTGGCCAGGCATATGTTCAAACAGCTTGGTGCCGTCCGGACGAACGATACGGAATGTTTTTACGTCCGGTGTTTCGCGGCGGATATCTGTGATGATACCGACCTGCGGCAGCAAAGCGTTTTTCTTTTCTTCGCTTCCACAACTACAATTGCACATTTACTTGGTACCTCCCATGCGTTTGATTACTTTGACAATGTTCAGCGACTGCGGGCATTTCTCTACGCAGCGTCCACATCCGACGCAGGAATACATTCCGTCGTTGTTGTCCGGGAAGTATACCAGTTTGTGCATGAAACGCTGACGGAAACGCTGCAGCTGTGTGGTACGGTTGTTTCCTGCTGCCATCATGGTGAAATCAGAGTACATGCAGGAATCCCAGCAGCGGTAACGCTGTACACCGTTTCCGGTGTTAAAGTCTTTGATATCGTAGCACTGGCAGGTCGGGCAGGAGAACGTACAGGTTCCGCAGCCTAAGCAGGCATCGGAAAGTTCTTTCCACTTCGGATCGTCAAAACGTTCTTTTGTCTTGCCAACGCCCCATCCCTCGAGGGAAAGGTTGCTGTTTGGCATCTTGTCGATCAGAGTACGGATTGCTTCTTTCTCAGCCTCTACTTCTTTGGTAAGATCCTGCTCGGTCAGGTAAGCTTTTACAAGCTCGGTCAGTTTCTGGCCTTTTTCGGTTTTTGCTTCCCATGCATAACCGTCAGCTACCTGCCACATAGCAACATCTGCTGCCGGTTCTGCAGCATCGATGCCGAAGGTTTTACAGAAGCAGCTGTCTTCCGGCTCATGACAAGCCAGGGAAACAACGATGCCGTGCTCTCTTCTTGCTGCATAGTAAACGTCTGCAGGCTCGCTTAAGAAAACGCGGTCCAGAACATCGAACGCTCTGACATCGCACGGACGAACGCCGAAGATAGCAAACGGTGCGTCTTTTAATGCAGCCGGTTCAATGCTGGTTTTATTTGCCTTCTGATAGCAGGAGTAAAGAATTTCACTCTGCGGGAAAAAGGCATCTTTCGGGGATTTTACGGTTTTTAAGGTATCGAGATCCACGTCTGCGTCCTCGGTCCAGAAACCGAAATTGGTAATTCCATTGTTTTGTACCGGAAGGAAAAGATCCATCTCCTTTGCAACAGCGGCAAGGAGCTCCGGCATTTTTTCTCTGCTAATCTGATACATCCCTTAACCCCTTTCCTTAACGATACTTGGCTCTACATCTTCCTGTGTGAAGTTGGTGAGCGGTGCACGGCTGTCGGTATCGGCGCCTGCCTGATACTCTCCGTAGAACTCGTCGATATCTTTGATGAATTTACGGTTCAGCAGGTGCAGCGGAATGTGCTGCGGACATACACGGGAACACTCGCCACAGTCGGTGCAGCGTCCGGCAACGTGGAATGCACGGATAATGTGGAACATCTGCTCTTCAAATGTAGTCGTATTTGCTTTCTGTGCGGTATCGTAACGGTCATTATCGAAGACACATTTGATACAGCTGCAGGCCGGACATACGTTACGGCATGCATTACAGCGGATACAGCGGGACAGTTCGTTCTGCCAGAATGCGAAACGCTCTTCCGGAGCCATTGCCTCGAGCTTCTCAACCAGTTCAAAACGGCCTTCTTTTGCCGGTTTCTCTTCGTCGCAGTTCTCTGCCAGCTCGTCGTAGGCAACGTGTTTTCCGCCCTTGCAGGCTTTGCATCTTTCCAGGATAACATCCTCTCTTGCGAGCTCTTTGTCGCCGTAAACAGTTGCCACTTTGATGGTATCGCCGTCTTCTGTTACAGCGGTAATACCCTTGCATCCTGCTTCACGGATCTTTTCGATATCGAGTTTTCCATCGCAGCCGATGCCGACGATATAGGTTTTCTCGCGATCCACACGATGCTCTTTGATTAACTGATTAAAACTGTAAGTATCACACGGTTTTAAGAAAACGAGTGTTTTTCCTTCTTCTTTCGATGCTTTAATCATGTATTTGCTAAGGTTTGCGCCGCAGAATCCGTCGTAGGTAAACTCGGAAAGGCTCTCGGCAGTCTCGAAGAATGCAGGCTCTGCACTGAAATCAGTGTCACCTTTTCTCCAGCCAAGAACACGGACTACGGTACCGTCAGACAGAAGCTCTTTTGCGCGGGATACTAATTTTTCTTGCATCGTAAATCCTCCAATCTGACATTCTTACCAAGGCTTGTAACCTGCTCGATGAACTCGTTCATGGTCTGGGAGAATTTCACACCTTCTGCGGCGGATACCCATTCCACACGGGTACGTCCGTTCTCAACGCCCATGTAATCCAGCATGGAGAACAGCAGGGTCATACGTCTTCTTGCATAATAGTTTCCTGTGCTGTAATGGCAGTCTCCCGGATGGCATCCGCAGAGGATGACTCCGTCAGCGCCCTTCTGGAATGCTCTTAAGATGAAGAGCGGATTGACACGGCAGGAACATGGAACACGGATGATCTTTACGTCTGCCGGATAGGAAAGACGGCTGGAACCTGCCAGGTCTGCTCCTGCGTAGGAGCACCAGTTGCAGCAGAATGCCACGATGACTGGCTTAAATTCTTTGTTTTCGTTGTTATCTATCGGCATATTGCATCTACCTCCGCGAGAATTTGTCTATTGGAGAATCCTTTCAGGTCCATAGCGCCGGACGGACATGCAACGGTACATGCACCGCATCCATGGCAAAGTGCGCCGTTAACGACTGCCACATGTCTGGTTTCACGGATTCCATGGTCGTTGACCTGACGGTCTTCGTAGGAAATTGCGCCGTATGGGCAGACTTTTTCACAGGATGCACATCCATTACAGAACAGCGGATTGGATTCTGCTGTACACGGGTTGGTGGTCAGTTTGTCTTTTGCCAGCAGTCCGACTACTTTGACAGCAGCAGCTCCTGCCTGTGCAACGGTCTCCGGGATATCTTTCGGTCCCTGGCATACGCCGGAGAGGAAGACACCTGCGGTCGGGGACTCTACCGGACGCAGCTTTGCGTGTGCCTCAGTAAAGAAATCGTTGGTATCCATACTTGCGGTCAGCATGGTAGCCAGTTTTCTTGCATCTTTGCTCGGCTCGATGGCAGTTGCAAGGACAACAAGGTCTGCTTCCATTTTGATCTGACGGTTGTCAAGCAGGTCGGAACCCTGTACCAGAAGACGTCCGTTCGGAGCCTCGGATACTTTTCCTACCTGGCCTTTGATGTAGTCTACATCAAACTCTTCTACCGCACGGCGATAGAACTCATCGAAGTTTTTACCCGGGGTACGAACATCAATGTAGAAGACATGTACATTGACATCCGGATAATGGTCACGCACCAGCATAGCCTGTTTTGCGGTGTACATACAGCAGATCTTGGAGCAGTAGCTCTTTCCTCTGCAGGTCACGTCACGAGAACCGACACACTGGATAAATACGATATCCTTCGGATGCTCGCCGTTGGAAAGACGTACTACTTTACCGCCTGTCGGGCCGGCAGCATTCATCAGACGTTCCATCTCAAGGGAGGTAATTACGTCTTTGCTCTGGTTGTAATAATATTCGTCAAACTTGTCCAGACTGATGGTATCGAAACCAGTTGCCACAACGATTGCGCCGTACTCTCTGGTGATTACTTCATCTTTCTGGTCGTAGTTTACTGCACCTGCTGCACAGACTTTGGAGCAGATACCGCATTTTCCGGTTTTGAAGTGGATACAGTTTGCAGTATCAATAACCGGTACGTTCGGAACTGCCTGTGCGAACGGTGTGTAGATTGCAGTACGGTTGGACAGGCCTCTGTTGAACTCGCTCAGGTTCTTCTTGGAAGGACATTTCTCCTGACAGAGTCCGCATCCGGTACATTTGTCCATATCTACGTATCTTGCTTTCTTACGGATGTCTACTTTGAAATCACCGACGAATCCGCCAACGCTCTCTACCTCACTGTAGGTATAGATGTTGATCTTCTCATGCGCGTTTACCTCTCCCATACGAGGAGTCAGGATACAGGAAGAACAGTCGAGGGTCGGGAATGTCTTGTCAAGCTGTGACATTCTTCCGCCGATACTCGGGGTCTTCTCTACGATATCTACTTCATAGCCTGCATCTGCGATATCCAGTGCAGTCTGAATACCTGCGATACCGCCTCCGATCACCAGCGCACGTTTTACAACGCGGCTCTCGCCCGGGGTAAGCGGGGTATCCAGCATAACTTTAGCAACGGCTGCACGGGCCAGAATTACGGCCTTCTCGGTAGCCTCTTCCATGTCTTTATGAATCCAGGAACACTGCTCACGAATGTTTGCAATCTCCAGCTGATACGGGTTCAGGCCCGCTTTTTCTGCTGCTTTGCGGAACGTTCCTTCATGCATACGCGGAGAGCAGGAACAGATGACAACGCCGGTCAGATGCTCGTTCTGAATGGCATCGATCACTTTCTGCTGACCCGTTTCGGAACACATATACTGATAATCCTCTGCATGAACAACACCCGGCTCTTTGCTGATGACGTCAACAACTTTTTTGACATCAACCGTAGCCGCAATATTTGTACCGCAGTGGCAGACAAATACTCCTATTCTTTGCACTTTTCTCTCACCTTTCTGTGGATGGGTTGTTTTTTACTTTCTATATTTACGGAATGCACTCATCAGAAGCTGCTGCGGAGTCTCATCATCCAGAAGAGCCGGAATTTCATCCGGAGAAAGATAATTCTCTCCTCTCTGACGGATCACGGAAAGACGAACTGCCTCGATCAGTTTGGCAGGTTTTACGTCTCTTGGACAGCGCTCTACACATGCGAAGCAGGAGAGGCATTTCCAGATGGACTTGGAGTTCATCAGTGCTTCCACATCGCCGTTCTGTACGTAAGATACAAACTGATGCGGACGGATGTCCATTTCGTTATAAGCAGGACAGGATGCGGAACATTTACCGCATTTCATACATTTTCTGGTATCCACACCGGCGATGGCACGGATTTCATCGGATGTTGCAATTTTCATGCCTGCACCTCCTCTTTGATGCCGAGTGCTTCTGCAAGAAGCTCGGTAAAGTAGGTAACCGGAAGACCTTCTTTTGTTCCGTTATTGCGCAGGTTGTACATGCAAAGCGGACATGCAGTGATCAGTTCTTCTGCTCCTTTGTAGGATGCGGATGCCATGATCTGGTCTACCATGTTGGATGCCATTTTCTTTTCTTTGAGGGATATGTAGCCGCCGCAGCACTCATTTCTCATCGGATATACGACCGGTGTTGCGCCAAGGGCCTTGATAAAGTCTTCAATGATTGTCGGATTTTCCGGATCGTCAAACTGCATTGTGGTGCTCGGACGAAGCAGCATACAGCCGTAATATGCGCCGATTTTTCTTCCTTTTAATGGGTTTACCACTTTCTCTTTGATCTTGTCAAATCCAACGACGTCACGCAGCACTTCCAGATAATGAAGTACTTTCGTTTCGCCAAGATATGGCTCGGAAAGAGCCATGTAGTTGTTTACTTTTGTCTGAATGTCTTCTACATTCGCCATGTCATCGTTTACGCGTTTGATCACGTGATGACAGGCGGAACAGACTGTGATCAGATCCTGTCCTTTTTCTTTGGCGTCTGCTAAGGCGCGAACCGAAGAAAGTTTTGTGGCGATTTCATCGGATGCCTGTGGATACACAGCTCCGCAGCACTGCCAGTTTTCAATTTCTTCCAGTTCAAATCCCAGAACTTTTGCGCACTCTCTGGCATAATGATCCAGATCTTTTGCTTTGTTCTTCAGCGTACAGCCCGGAAAATAACTGTAGGTCATGGAATTGCTCCTTTCTTACTTGCTCCTGTTGGTTTCCATTTTTCCTGCGGTATCTTCTGTCCGGCACCGGAAAAGTTTCCGGTACTCTTTTTATGTACACCCGGCGGAAAATTTCTTCAGGCGCACGTTAAGGCAGTGGGAGATACCGCTCTTTCGCACTTTCTGCCACTGCCATAAATTTTATGTTTTGAGCTTATTGCCCGCTCTTAGTGCTCGATCTGTGCGATAACTGCTTTTAATGCGTCGGCACTTGCTTTGAGTTTTTCTACTTCCTCTTTTGTCATACGCATCGGAATCTTGCCCTGTACGCCTTTCGGTCCAACGAGGGTCAGTGTGCTTAAGCATACATCCTCGATGCCGTACTCACCGTGCATCATGGAAGATACGGTTGCTACAGAATCGGAAGAAGAAAGAATGGTTGCTACCAGTTTGCATACTGCAACAGATACTGCATAGAAAGTAGCTCCTTTGTTTGCAATAACCTGTCCGCCGGAAGTTCTTACGTACTCCAGCATAGCATCTTTGTCGATCTTGGTTACGTTCCTGCCCATTTTTTCTACGGTCTCGTAGTACTCGTCCAGACTGACACCGGAAACGTAAGCGCCGCTCCACGGAATGAAGGAAGTATCGCCGTGCTCACCGAATACGTAAGCGTGGATGTTTTTCTGGGCAATGTTGAGGTGTTCAGACAGTCCGCAGCGAAGTCTCGCGGAATCCAGCATGGTACCAGAACCAAGGATCTGGTTTTCCGGAAGTCCGGAGATCTTTGTAAACACGTAGGTCATGATATCAACCGGGTTGCTTACAATGATGTAGATGGCATTCGGAGCCGCTTTTACGATTTCCGGTGTGATGGATTTTAAGATGTTTACGTTGGTCTGGGTCAGCTCAATACGGGTCTGGCCAGGCTTTCTTGCAATACCGGAAGTAATAATTACGATATCAGAGTCCTTGGCATCCTCATACTCACCTGCGATGATGGAGACCGGATCGCGGAAGCAGGTACCCTGCGCGATATCCATAACCTCTCCCTCTACTTTTTTCTTGTTAATATCGATGAGAACAATCTCAGACGCGATGTCTTCGTTCGACAGTGTATAGGCGATCGTAGATCCAACGCTTCCAGCTCCAATGATGGTAATCTTGCTGCTCATAAATACTCCTTTCTAAAATACCCCTAGTTGGTTTTTGTGATTGATAAATTTTTCACTTTCCTTATCATAGCACTATGACAAGAATTTAACAAGTGTTTTTTTCGAGCATTTTCGTGAAATCTTTTTTCTCACTGAGCCCGTACGCTTCCAGAAGGGGTGTTCTGGATATATTTCAATACAATTATACCATTTTTTGTTCTTTTTCACAAGAATTCTTTCCAAAAACTTACAGCTTTGTCCTTCATCCCGCAGAATTCGTCTTTTTCCGCATGGTTCCCGGGTTTTTGCTTTCTGTGTTTAGTTTCACACGTCTAACTTTCGTTCGTTATATTTTTAACAACTTTTCGTCATACGGGCTAGTTTCTGTCCTTCTTTTCTACATTTTGTAGGATGTATCCGCCAAATTTCCTGTCTGATTTTCATTTCTGCTGCCGCCAGACGCAAAAAAGACACGGATTTTTCTGTTCCGTGTCTTTTTTGCTCTGTTTTTTCTGTTTTTGCTTCTATTCTTCTGTTTCACGAGCCGTTGCCGCTTCGGCAAATGCATTTCCATATTCGGCAAGCGCCTCTTTTGCATAGACGGCATCTGACCGGTACGGCACATTTCCGTTTCCGACGTGCATCGTCACGTCCGCGCCTTTTCCAAGGATCAGAACAACCTCTCCCGGTACGGCGCCAAGAATCGCCTCCCGGATTGCTGCTCCGCGGTCCATGCGGATCTGGAAGGATGCACCTTCCTTTGCTATGTACCCGCCGATCTCCTCACAGATCGCCTGCGGATCTTCGTTTCCCGGATCATCCGGTACGAGGAAAATCCGGTCCGCCCGTTTTCCGGAAATCTCACCCATATCTTTTCTGCGGTTGAATGCTTTTCCGCCCGGGGTTCCGAACACAACGCTTACGCGGCTCCCCGGGTATTCGAGTGCTACGGTATCAAACATTTTTTCAAAACTCAGGCCATTGTGCGCGAAATCCACGATCGCCGTGACCTCGCCCGCGCTGCTCTCATACGTCTCCATCCTTCCCGGAACGGTGACGCCAAGGAGGCTTTCCTTGATCAGCGAAACCGGGATTCCCATCGACCAGGCAGCCGCAATGGCAGCTACGGCATTCTCCACATTGAAGGCTCCGTGCACCGGCAGGGTAAAATCTTCCGAGAAATCCGGTCCTGCCACATGGAAATAGAATTTTCCTCTGCCCGGCTTGATATCACTCACGCGGATTACAGCATTTTCTTTCGATCCAAACGTAACGACGCGCTCACATTTTGCCGCAGCTTTCAGGATTTCCCCGATATGGTCGCTGTCCAGGTTCACGCAGGCGCAGGTGCAGCGGTCGAAGATCTTTAATTTCGACTGGAAATAATCATCAAAATCCTTGTGCTCCGTCGGGCTGATGTGGTCCTTGGAGATGTTCAGGAAAATGGCGGTATCAAAATGCGTGTTTCCGACTCTCTCGTATTTGAGCGCCTGGGAGGATACTTCCATCACCATATGGGAAAGGCCTGCATCTACGGCATTGCGCATATGACGGCACAGCTCCAGGGATTCCGGCGTGGTGAGCGTTGATGCTTCTCTCGTCTTTCCGTCGTAATATTCAATCGAACTTAACAGTGCACATCCGTTTCCGCCCTGTTTTTTCAGGCAGGCATCGAGCATCGACTGCAGGTAGTAGGCTGTCGTTGTCTTTCCTTTTGTTCCGGTCAGCGCCGTGACATGCAGCGACTTTGCCGGATAATCGTAAAACGCCTCACCCAGCACAAACTGTGCTTTTCTGGCATCGTTGACGATGAGTGCCGGAATTTCTTTTCCCGCTTCGTATTTTTTTTCACTTACATAGGCAACAGCACCGCGGTTTACGGCGTCTTTTAAGTATACCTCTTTGAATGCAGCTCCTTTGCAGAGAAACAGCGTTCCCTGATCCGCTCCGCCCGAAAAATACGTTACGAGGGTAACGGGTCTGTCCTCTCCTTCTTTTCCTTCCGGCTCTGCAAATTCCACCAGAAGGCCTTCCTGCTCCAGAAGTTTCTTATATTCTAATACCGACTGTTTCATAGGATATCTTCCTCTCTTCTATGGGATTCTTTTTCAGCTTTCCTAAAATCCAGGCTCCATTATACCAGAATTGAAACAGCTTGTCCATCTTGCGGCACGGCTTACATCATCTGCGCATTTTTCTCAAAAAGAGAACGAAGCGTTTTTGCGCAGTACAGGTACGCCGGAACGAGAAACAGATCGGCGAGAACCCATGCCACCGGGCTTGCGAAGCAGACTGCGGTGTAACCAAAATACGGAACCAGGAAAAAGGCTACCACCGAACGGCCGATCATCTCGCAGACGCCGGCAAGGATTGCAAATTTGCTGAAGCCCATGCCCTGCACGGTAAAGCGTACGACATTGACAAGGGTCAGCGGAATGTAAAATACCATGTTGATCAGCAGCATCTGACGCGCCTGGTCGAGGATGACCGTCTCGGATGCATCTACAAAGAGAAGCGAAATCTGGCGGGACCACAGAAACATGACACCTAAAATAACCACAGAATACACGCTTCCGATGATTGAGCTCGCCAGGATTCCGGTGTTGACGCGGTCCATCTTTTTCGCTCCGACGTTCTGTCCGGCATACGTCGCCATAGTGGAGCCGAGCGCGTCGAACGGGCAGCAGCAGAACATGGAAATTTTACCGGCAGCCGTAACAGATGCAACCGCAGTGGAACCAAGGCCGTTGACAGCGGTCTGCAAAATAACACTTCCGATCGCGGTGATTGAATACTGCAGTCCCATCGGGATTCCCATATTGCACAGATTAAGCACATAATGCTTGTGCAGCTTCCAGTCCTCTCTCGTAAAAGCAAGGATGGTGAATTTTTTCTTCATATAAAAGAGACACAGGAATCCAGAGACTCCCTGCGCGATAATCGTCGCCCACGCGGTTCCCGCTACTCCCATCGGGCGGACCAGAGCAAGATCTAGCACGATATTCAGTATTGAAGAGATACCGAGGAAAATCAGTGGGGAGCGGCTGTCGCCGAGGCTCCGCATAATTGCTGATGTCTGGTTATAGAGCACCATAAGCGGAATTCCGAGGAAAATAACAAAGATGTAAGCGTATGCACCGTCCAGAATATCGGACGGGGTTTTCATCAGAATCAGAATGTCGCGGCACCAGATGCAGACAAGAACGGTCATCACCACGGAAAGAATACCGGCCAGAACGGCTCCATTTCCTACATACCGGCACAGTGCTTTCCGATCTCCTGCACCGAACATCTGCGCAACCGGAATCGCAAATCCGTTGCAGACTCCCATACAGAATCCCACGATCATGAAGTTGATCGAACCTGTACTGCCAACAGCCGCGAGCGCTTTCGCGCCTAAGAATTTTCCTACAATAATCGTATCGACCATGCTGTAAAACTGCTGGAACAGCATGCCGAGCAGCAGCGGCAGTGCAAACCCCAGAATCAGTTTTACCGGGCTGCCGTTTGTCAGATCTTTTACTGCACTTTTCTTTGTTGCCATGTGATGTCCTCCCTATTGTCGTATGTTTTTGCTTCCCCTTTTTGTCGAATCTCATGCCATTTTATATCTTGTTCTCCCGGAATGCAATCCCGTAATACTGACGAATTGCATGACGGTTTTTCGTCACTTTTACGTGTTTTTGACGTGGGCACATCGTTTTATTTTCTGCATGCGCAAAAACAGCTGCAGCCGGCTCCCACCCTGGGAACTCTGACCTCAGCCGCTTTACTGCTTTTTTCAAAATTTTTAATCTGCAAGTGCTTTTTTCTTCCACTGCAGCAGAATCATCACTGCCACAAGCGCCGTCAGGAAATCCGAAACCGGCTGGGAGGCAATAACACCGGAAAATCCGGCGATCTTTGATGCACAGATAATGACAATGGCAAAAATCACGCCCTGACGTCCTGCAGAGAGAATCAGCGCGCCTGCCCCATTTCCAATCGCCTGGAAAATGCAGGTGGAGGCAAGCACAATACCGACAAACGGCATGCCGATGAGCTGGACACGGAGAATCTGCTGTGCGACTGCGATTACACTGGCATCTTTTAAGAACAGTCCCACCAGAAGCGGAGCCGCCGCACCGAGCACAATCGCCATTCCGGCACCGGTCAGCACTTCCAGAAGGAAGGCAAAACGGATTGTCTCGTTGAAACGTTTTTTGTTCTTTGCGCCATAGTTGTATCCGACCAGTGGCTGTCCGCCGAAAGCAAAGCCAACCATGACAAGAACGGAGATCATGATGATTTTGAGGGCAATTCCCATCGCTGCGACTTTATCTGTTCCATACGGCTGTAAAAAGCGGTTCGTCAGCGTCACGCCGATGCTCTGCATGAAGTTGGTGACAGAGGCCGGAATGCCGATCGCAAGGACGGCGAGGACTTCCGCGCCGGTCACTTTCAGTTTCCGGAAATCGACGGAGAGATAACGGCATTTCTTTATTATAAAAATCACATAGAAAATATCGCCGCAGATATTGCCAAGCACCGTAGCAATCGCAGCACCTGCCGCTCCCAGGCCAAGGGTGTAGATAAAAACCGGGTCGAGAATGATGTTGACCACGGCTCCGATCATCGTTCCGATCATGGATGCTTTGGCAAAACCTTCGGTGCGCACCAGGTTGTTCGGTGTCAGCTGGACAATGATAAACGGTGCGCCGAGTGCAATCCACTGGTAATAGTCCCCCGCATACTGCCACGTCGTCTCATCGCAGCCGAGAAGACCAAGAATCGGCTGTTTGGCCGCAAGCAGGATGATGCTGACCACAATGCCGACAGCAATCGCCGCATAAAAGCAGAATACACTGATCCTTCTTCCGTCCTCGTACTCTTTTTTGCCGAAGAGACGCGAAATGACTGAGCTGCCGCCGACACCGAAGATGTCTCCGAGTGCGATCATCAGCGTGAAAATCGGCGTGCCGAGCGATACGCCGGCGATCAGTGCGGTGTTTCCGGTCCGCGCGATGAAGAAGGTATCTACCATATTATAGATCAGCGATACCACCATGCCGAGCACGACCGGGAGCGCGAGCGTCATATATGCTTTTGACACTTTGGTTTTCTCAAACAATTCATTTTCCATTTTGAAAACTCCCCTTTTCTCACTTTTTCCTGAATCACTTTCTCACGCGGCGAAACAGCAAGTGTTTCACTGCTGAGTGAACTGTAACTTTCCTTTTGTCCTCGTGTATCTTAGCAGACTTTCTTGCTTTTTATTGTGTCATGTGTCACAATAAGGAAGAAAAAACAGATTCTTTAAGAGAGGATTTTTTCTATGAAACGAATCTTTGATCCGGCTCTGCTGGACTTTTATCTTCAGAAATATGAGATTCCGTCGCTTTTTAACACCCCGGATCTCGCCTTTTCCCTGTACCAGTTTGAAAAGGGAGAACGCCTCGACATACTGAACCCTGAGGAATATCTCTCATTTCTTGTGAACGGCTCCATTGAGATCAGTGCCAACCGCGCCGACGGCACCAGCTATCCGATCGGCTATCTCGACAGCTTTACCTGTATCGGCGATATGGAATTCTGCGGAAAGCGCGATGATACGCATCAGATTGAGGCACGCACCACCGCGCTTTGCATTGTCCTGCCGCTTGGCACCGCCAAAGAGTTTCTGCTTGACGACAACCGCTTTTTACGTTATCTTTTAACCTCCGTCACAGAAAAACTGATGCTTTATTCCAGCTCTCAGTCCAATTTTTCCACGCTTGAGGAAGCATTCCTCTCCTATCTGTCAAAGCGCTGCCCGGATCAGACCTTTTCCGGTGTAGAAAAAATGGCCATGCAGCTCCACTGCAGCCGCCGCCAGCTCCAGCGCGTTTTAAAAAAACTGCTGGAAGAGGGACGGCTCACGAAGCTATCCAAAGGCTCCTACCGCCTTCGCTGAATATTTAACTGAATTTTTTCCGGATTTCCTCTGCCGCTTTTACCATATTCCGAGGCTCGCATCTGCCTCCGGCACACCTCTTGTTTTCAGTCCGCAGTCCGGGTTGACCCACAGTTTCTCTTTCGGAATTTTTGTGAGCATCACCGTAAGGCTCTGCACCATCTCCTCCACAGACGGAACACGCGGAGAATGAATGTCATAAACGCCAGGTCCAACCTCTGTCTCAAAATGATTTTCTCTTAAGGAATCCAGAATCTGCAGATCCGAACGCGATGCTTCAAAGGTGATGACATCCGCATCCATATCGTCGATGGCCGGGATGATGTCGGTGAATTCACTGTAGCACATATGGGTGTGAATCTGAGTTTCCGCTTCGACTCCGCTGTGTGTCAGGCGGAATGCCGGGATGGCAAAATCAAGATACTCGCTGTACCAGTCTGATTTCCGTAGCGGCAGCTTCTCGCGAAGGGCAGCCTCGTCGATCTGAATCATGCGGATTCCATTCGCCTCAAGATCGAGCACCTCGTCGCGGATCGCCAGGGCAATCTGAGAAATCGATTCCCTGATGGAGATATCTTCTCTCGGGAACGACCAGTTGAGGATCGTAACCGGGCCGCTCAGCATTCCCTTCATGATTTTTTTCGTCAGGGACTGCGCATAAACAGACCAGGCAACGGTAATCGGACTCTTACGGTATACATCACCCCAGATAACCGGCGGTTTTACGCAGCGGGTTCCATACGACTGTACCCAGCCCTTCTCTGTGAACAGGAAACCGCCAAGCGCCTCGCCAAAGTACTCTACCATATCATTTCTCTCATATTCGCCGTGTACCAGCACGTCGAGTCCGATCTCCTCCTGCCATGCAACACACTCCGCAATTTTTGCACGATTAAAGGCTTCGTACTCTTCCTTCGTCTTTTCCCCTTTCCGGTAAGCCGAACGATTTGCTTTGACATCCCTGGTCTGCGGGAAGGAACCGATCGTTGTGGCCGGAAACTCCGGCAGGCCAAATTCCGCTTTCTGCAGTTTCTGCCGCTCGCTCCGCTTCGGCAGACGTACGGCATCCTGTTCGGTGATGCGGGACAGGCGCTCACGCACCCCGTCATTTTCACAGTCTCTCTTCTCCGCAAAAAGTCTGTGATTGTTCTGATAACTCTCCGCTTTTGTATAGTCCGCAAGGTCTGCTAAAACTCCAAGTTCCTGCAGCTCCGTCAGCTTTTCCTCCGCAAAAGCAAAATAAGCGCTGCATTCCTTTGGAAGCTTTGTTTCATGCTTCAGCGTGTAAGGCACATGAAGCAGAGAACAGGAAGTGGAAAGTACGACAGAAATGTTCTTTTCCTGCAGGCCTTTCACCGTCTGCAGTGTTTTCTCGTAATGATTCTTCCAAATATTCTTTCCATTGACAAGTCCCGCAAACAGGATTTTGTCAGCCGGAAAGCCGTACGCTTCGATCAGGCGCACCGTCTCTTTTCCCTCCAGAAAATCAAGGCCGATTCCGTCGAAATCCATTGCTGTGAGATCCTGGTAAACATCCCTTACATCACCGAAATATGTCTGCACCAGAACACGGCAGTTTCCTTTTTCCTGCAGAACCGCGTCATAAAGGCGGTGGAACAACTCCACATCCTGCGCATCCATATCGCGGACAAGGGCCGGCTCATCAAACTGTACCCAGGCAATCTGCTGTTTCTGACACTCCTTCAGCAGTTCCTGATAGGCTGCTGTGAGATCCCCGATGAAATCCTCCGCTTTCTTTTCTCCGGTGAATCTGCAAAGCTTCAGCATCGTGTAGGCTCCAATCACAACCGGTTTTGTCGCAATGCCAAGCTCTTTTGCCTCCGCATACTCATCAAAAAGTTTGGACGCGGAAAGATGGATGACGGTGTCATCTTCTGCTTCCGGTACAATATAATGGTAGTTGGTGTTGAACCATTTTTTCATTGCCAGTGCTTTTACATCACCGGATGTACCCTGATATCCTCTTGCCATGCAAAGTAGGTATCCAGTGCGGATAACTGCAGCTCCTGATACCGTTTTGGAACGATTCCAAGCAGTACGGCCGTATCGAGTACCAGATCGTAATGTGAAAAATCGTTGCTGGAAATAAACGTAATTCCGGCCTCTTTCTGTGTCATCCAATGTGCTTTCCGCAGATCTTTTGCTGTCTGCAGCAGCTCCTCCGCTTTGATCTCGTTCCGAAAATATTTTTCAGAAGCAAATTTTAATTCCCGCAGTACCGATTCTCGGAAACCCAATCACTGATGTCTGCATAGCCTTCTCCTCTTCCTGTTCTTTTTCATCCAAAGTGTTTGTTGTCCTTTCGACAAACTGTATTATACGCGACAGTTTCCGATTTGAAAAATACTGAAAAAAACAGATTGCCCATAGTTTCAAGCTATGGACAGCCTGTTCTTTGTTTACTCCAGATATTTTTTTAAACATTCCAGGTACGCAACGCCAATGCTGCTGCGTCTTCCTTTTTTATGTGTGATGTAGCCGA
The DNA here is from genome assembly GCF_003460685.1 of Blautia sp. OF03-13. NCBI lineage: Bacteria > Bacillati > Bacillota > Clostridia > Lachnospirales > Lachnospiraceae > Blautia > Blautia sp. OF03-13. The sequence goes on from NZ_QTVR01000022.1 coordinate 42,352, forward strand.
TTCGCATTTCGCTCTCATCGGCGAGCGGAACAGCGATAATGTCCTTTCCATTCAGGTTTTCGTCGATCACGCCGCTACACACGGTATATCCGTTCAGGCCGATCAGAAGGTTGAACAGCGTGGCACGGTCGCGCACGCGGATGTTTTTCTTCCGCTCCGATGCCGAAAAGATTTCCTCAGAAAAGTAGAACGAATTGTGCTCACCCTGCTCAAACGAGAGGTACGGATATTCTTCGAGTTCTTCGTTGGTGATCACCGTCTGCTGTGCCAGCGGATGATTTCTGCTGATGAAAACGTGCGGCCTTGCGACAAACAGAAGATGAAATTCCAGTTCCTGCGCTTTTAAAAGCTTCGTCAGCACCTTTTCGTTAAAATCGTTTAAAAACAGAATCCCAATCTCGCTGCGCATCCGCGCCACATCCTCGATGATCTCGTACGTCTGTGTCTCCCGGAGGCTGAAATCGTACTCCTTCTGTCCATATTTCTGGATCAGATCCACAAACGCATTGACGGCAAAGGAGTAATGCTGCGTCGACACGCAAAACTGTTTCTTTCCGCCGTCTTTTCCCTTGTACTTATCCTCCAGGATCGCCGCCTGCTCAAGCACCTGACGCGCGTAGCCAAGAAAATCATCTCCCTCCTTCGAGAGGGTGATTCCCTTGTTTGTCCGGTTGAAAATCACAAGGTTCATCTCTTTTTCAAGTTCATGAATCGCATTTGTAAGGCTCGGCTGGGAAATGTACAGCCGGTTTGCCGCCTCTGTGATGGTTCCCATCTCCGCTACGGTTACCACATATCGTAACTGCTGCAGTGTCAAGCAGTTACTTCCATTCCGGGAGAATCGACGTTCCGATCGTTCCCTCCGGCATTTCCACTCCGAAGTTTTCTGCAACGGATGCGCCGATCACGGCAAAGGTGTCCTTCGTCTCCTGAAGGCCGCTTTCCTTCATAGACGGTGAGTACGCAAGGAGCGGCACCTGTTCTCTGGTGTGGTCCGTTCCAGTATAAGTCGGGTCGTTGCCGTGGTCTGCCGTGATTAGGAGCAGATCGTCGTCTTTTAACTGCTCCAGCAGTTTTCCAAGGTTCACATCGAATTTTTCAATCTCTTTTCCGTAGCCTTCCGGGTTTCTTCTGTGGCCCCAGAGTGCATCGAAATCGACGAGGTTGACAAAGCACAGTCCGGTAAAATCTTTTCCTGCCGTCTCAATCGTCTGCTCCATGCCGTGGACGCTGCTCTTGGATTTCAGACTCTCCGTGATGCCCTCGCCGCAGAAAATATCGTTGATTTTTCCGATGCTGATGACATCATATCCTGCCTCCTGCATCGCGTTGAGCACGGTTTTTCCCGTCGGTTTGACAGCGTAGTCGTGACGGTTTGCGGTGCGGACGAACTCTCCTTTTTTCTTTCCGACGTACGGTCTTGCAATGACACGGCCGACTTTCCACTCGTCTTTCATGGTCAGCTCACGGGCAATCTCGCAGTAATGATACAGCGTCTCCAGTCCCATCGTCTCCTCGTTGCCGCAGATCTGCAGTACGGAATCCGCCGAGGTATAGACGATCAGTTCTCCGTTTTCGATCTCGCGCTCTGCCAGCTCATCGAGGATCTCCGTTCCGCTCGCCGCCTTATTGCCGATGATCTTTCTGCCGGTTCGTTTTTCCAGCTCGTCGATCAGTTCTTTCGGAAATCCGTGGTCGGTGAACGTAACGAACGGCTTTGTCGTGTAAATTCCCATCATCTCCCAGTGGCCGGTCATGGTGTCTTTTCCGTTGCTTGCCTCGTTCAGTCTTCTGGCGTAACCCTTTGCCTCATCCTCTGTCACACCGCAGAGATTTCCCATGCCGAGGCGGCGCAGGTTCGGGATTTCAAGGCCTCCCTGACTCTCCCAGATGTGGCCGAAGGTATTGACACCGACATCCCCAAACTTCTCCGAATCCGCCATCGCCCCGATTCCGAGAGAATCCAGGACGATCAGAAAAATACGGTTATATTTTCTCATACTCTTTACTCCTTTCTTTTTAACTCAGCTCAAACATTCCATGATAGAGCTGATAATATTTTCCTTTCTGTGCCAGAAGTGCGTCGTGGTCGCCGCGCTCTACGATATTTCCCTGCTCCAGCACCATGATCGCATTGGCGTTTCGCACGGTGCTTAAGCGGTGGGCGATGACAAATACGGTTCTGCCCTCCATGAGCTGGTCCATTCCTTTTTCGATCAGCGCCTCGGTTCTGGTGTCAACGGAGGATGTTGCCTCGTCAAGAATCAGCACCGGCGGATCGGCAACGGCGGCACGGGCAATCGCGAGAAGCTGGCGCTGGCCCTGGGAGAGGTTGGCTCCGTCGGAGGTCAGCATCGTATCGTAGCCGTTCGGCAGACGGCGGATGAAGGAATCCGCATTCGCAATTTTGGCCGCACGTTCAATTTCTTCCTGCGTGGCATCGAGTTTTCCAAAACGGATATTTTCTGCTACGGTTCCCGTGAACAGATGGGTATCCTGCAGAACGATACCGAGGGAGTGGCGCAGAGCGTCTTTTTCGATATCTTTTACGTCAATGCCGTCGTAGACAACCGCACCGCCCTGGACGTCGTAGAAACGGTTGATCAGGTTCGTGATCGTCGTTTTTCCGGCTCCTGTGGAACCGACAAAAGCAATTTTCTGGCCTGGTTTGGCATACAGGCTGATGTTCTTTAAGATCAGACGGTCTGCCGTGTAGCCGAAATCCACGTTTTCAAAACGCACATCGCCCTTTAATTCCGTCATCGTTCCATCCGGGCGCTTCCATGCCCAGCGGCCTGTTGTCTCTTCGCAGACGGCAAGTGCGCCGTTCTCTTCTTTTACGTTGACCAGTTCCACTTTTCCCTCGTCGATTTCCGGCTCCAGGCTCATCACGTCGAAGACACGCTCCGCACCGGCGAGCGCTGAGAGAAGGAAGTTGCTCTGCTGGGTGAACTGGTTGATCGGAAGCGCCGCCTGGCGGACAAAGACAAGGTAGCTTGCCAGGCTTCCGATATCGGCTTTTCCGTGCAGCGCGAGAAGGCCGCCGAGCACTGCCACAATCGCATAATTGACATACGAAATGCTGACAACGACAGGAACCATCGTCGCCGCATACCCCTGCGCGCCGGTTCCCGCTTTCCGGAGCTCCTCATTCTTTTTGCAGAATTCCGTAAAGCTCTCTTCTTCGTGGTGGAACACCTTGACGACTTTCTGTCCGGTGATCAGCTCCTCAATATAACCGTTCAGTTCTCCGAGGCTGTTCTGCTGCTTCGTATAATAACCCTTGCTGCGCTTTCCGCTGAACTTGATATACCAGAACATGATACCGTAGCACACCGTTACAATCAGCGAGAGCCGCCAGTTCAGGATATACAGCAAGGTCAGTGTTCCCACAATCTGGATGAAGCTCTGGATAACCATCGCAAAACTGTTGTTCAGGGCATCTGCCATCGTGTCGATATCGTTCGTGAAAAGACTCATGATATCGCCGTGGCGTCTGCTGTCGAAGAACTGCAGCGGCAGTGTCTGGACGTGTTCGAACAGATCGCGGCGGATATCAAAGACAACCTGCTGTGCTGCTTTTACCATGGTCTGCGTGTAGCCGTATGCTGCGAGTGCGCCGCACCCGAAAATGAGTGCCGTAATCAGCACGCCGCGCAGCAGTGTGTGCACATCTCCATCCGCCAGTCCGTTGACAACCGGGCGGATCATATACGTTCCAAGGAGGTTGGCTCCCGCGCTGATTGTTACCAGTACCGCTACGACTGCGAGCATTTTTTTGTGCCGTCCCAGATAAGACAGGAAGACGCGCAGCGTGTGTTTCAGGTTCTTTGGTTTCTTTCCGCTATAAGCTCTCACTGCCATTTTCGTCTCCTCCTTTCATCTGTGAGGCGTAAATTTCCTGATAAATCGGGTCATCCGCCAGCAGTTCAGCGTGCGTGCCGATCCGGTGTACTTTTCCGTCATCAAGAATGATGATCTGATCCGTATTCATGACGGATGTTACTCTCTGCGCAATGATAATTTTTGTGACATCCTTCCGCGCCGCCAGTGCCTCGCGGATCTTTTTCTCCGTTGCCGTGTCGACCGCACTTGTCGAATCATCGAAGATCAGGATTTTTGCCTTTCCGATCAGCGCACGCGCGATGCAGAGACGCTGCTTCTGGCCTCCGGAGAGGTTGCTTGCGCCCTGCTCGAGCACGGTGTCGAGGCCGTCCGGCATGCGGTTCAAAAATTCATCCGCACACGCCGCGCGGCATGCTTCCCAGATCTCCTCATCGGATGCATCCGCATTGCCCCATTTCAGGTTTTCACGCACGGTTCCGGAGAACAGCACGTTTTTCTGCAGAATGATATTGACTGCATCGCGGAGAGCGGCAAGATCGTACGCGCGCACATCCTTTCCGCCGACGCGGACGGTGCCGCGGCTGGTGTCATACAGACGCGGAATGAGCTGCACCAGCGTCGTTTTCGAAGAACCTGTTCCTCCGAGGATTCCTACCGTCTGACCGGCTTTGATCTTTAGCGTAACATCGGAGAGTGCGTACTCTTTTGCTTCTTCTTTGTATTTAAACGATACGTTGTCAAACTCCACGCTGCCCTCTGTCACTTCTGTTACACCATTTTCCGGCGAGGTGAGCACAATTTTCTCATCGAGCACCTCGACAATCCGGTGTGCGCTCGCCATGGAACGGGTCAGGAGCAGGAAGACGTTTGCAATCATCATCATCGAGTTCATGACCTGCATGACGTAGCTTAGAAATCCGGTCAGGTTTCCGACGGCAAGCTGTTTTTTCAGAATCATATTTCCGCCGAACCACAGAATCAGCACGATCGCGGTATACATGACGCCCTGAAATGCCGGCAGATTCAGCACGGCGTAGTGGAACGTCTGCTCGCTCGCTGCGGTCAGGTCGGTGTTGACCTCGTTGAATTTGTCTTCCTCGTACTCATCCCGCACGAAAGCTTTGACGGCACGGATCGCGGTCAGCCCCTCCTGGACAACGTTGTTCAGGCGGTCCACCATGGACTGCAGTTTTGTGTACATCGGGGCAACTCTCCGCACAATCAGGGAGAGAATAAAGCCAAGAAGCGGGGTACATACAAGGAATACAAATGCCAGCCGCGGATTCATATAGAATGAAAGGCCGATTCCCATAATCAGAAGCGACGGTCCGCGCGTGATCGGGCGGAAGCCGGCGCTTACCATATTCTGGATGACGGTAACATCCGTCGTCATACGGGTGATCAGGGATGATACCGCAAAGTGGTCGAGGTTGGAAAATGCATACTGCTGCATTTTCTCATACTCCGCCTTCCGGATCTCGGCTCCCCAGCCGTACGTCGCCCGCGCCGCAAAGTGCGCGTATAAAATTCCGGTCACAAGCGCACAGAGCGCGCAGATTCCCATCTGGATTCCCTTGCGGTAAATGTAAGGGATATCGCCGTTCGCAACGCCGATGTCAATCAGATTGGAAATCAGAATCGGAATAAAAAGTTCAAAACACGTTTCTACCAATACCAGCACTGCTCCGAAAATCATATCCCGCTTGTAGGGACCTGCATACGAGAGCAGACGCTTCATATCATTCATCTTCTGTCATGTCCTGCCACTCAAAATGTGATTAAATATACTTATCACATCGAGATAATGTAAGTTCTCACGAATCTTACTTACTGCTTCCTTGTGTATACTTTTGATTGACCGAAATCATATCTACTCGTAGGTCCATGTACACTCCACAGTCGTTAATTCCCGAAATAGCCTTCGGTACATACTTACATTTGCGTCCTTATGCAATCTTGTAAGTTTTTACATCTCTCAGATTCAGTGCCGCATTGAAATCCCTGTCTTTGACATAGCCACAATGGCATCGAAATATTCTATTTGAAAGTTTTAAATCTTTCTTGATCATTCCACAACAATGGCAGATTTTTGATGATGGATACCATCTGTCTGCAACCCGAAGCTCAATTCCATTTTCCCTGCTTTTCGCCTTAAGCTTTATTCTGAATTCGTAAAACCTCTGCGAAGCAACTGCTCTTGAAAGATGTTTGTTCTTCATCATTCCCGATACGTTTAAGTCTTCAATCGTTATATAAGATGGTTTGGTTTTTACGATCTCTGCGATTGTCTTATTGATGTAATCCGTACGGATATTGTCTATTTTATGATGAAGTTTTTGTA
>NZ_QTVR01000023.1:0-47686 GCF_003460685.1 Blautia sp. OF03-13
TTTATATTACTTAATTATAAATATTAATCCCAAAGCCAATCATTTACATTTCCTTCATAATTTCCATTTGAATCCCAAGAATCACCAGTTGAAGGATTATAAGAACCTTCAGTTCTATTTCCGTTACTATCTTCTTGCCAAAAATTAATATTATCAGAACTTCCATAATAACTTCCACCAGATGAACTCGATCCACCATTGTAATCATTTCCAGAACTAGAATCATAGCTAGAACCACCAGAATAATCAGAGCTTGAGCTTCCGCCACTGTAACTATAATCATTACTGTCGTCATAGTAACTAGAACCACTTGAAGATGATCCGGAACTTTGTTCAGCAGCTTCTTCGGCAGCTTTTCTTTCTGCTTCTTCCTGAGCAGCTTTAGCAGCAGCCTCTTCTTCTGCTTTCTTCTTTGCTTCCTCTTCAGCTTTCTTTTTAGCCTCTTCTTCAGCTTTCTTACGAGCTTCTTCCTCGGCTTTTTCAATAGCAGTTACTCTATCATTGTATTTTGTTACATAATCATCAATCGTACTGTTATATTTGTCAAAGCTGTCCTGCTCAACGGTATTATAATTTTCGAAGTCATTTTTCAAGATATCTTTGAATGCCGTAAATTCGCTGGTAGCGTTTTTGAGTGCTTCCTTATCGTCCACTTTTTCAACATCATCGCCGATTTTATCCACAATTGCTTTGATCGTGTCGTCATATTCGGAGACAAAGGAGTCCTTCATCTGCGCAATGATTTTTTCATAGTGTACAGAGCATTCCTTATAAGCGCCTTCTGTCTTTTTATACTTTTCCGCACTCTCCATCTCTTGTTTCAATGCTTCCAGTTTTTTATTTCTGTCTTCTTCTTTTTCAAATCTCTGATATTCCCCATCAATCTCACTGTTTTTTGTCTCAATTGCCTGTAAGCGAAGCTCCTCCTGATGACGGTCATACGCTTTCTTTGCAAAAACTCCAATGACACAAATGCAGACAATCGCAATACCAATTACAGCAAGCATGATGACTGTCTTTTTGTTTTTGTTCTTTGTTTCCATCTCGAAACACTCCTCCTTTTTCTTTCTGTTTCCCGAAAAATCCATGTTTTCTATGTTCTTTTCCATATTTTTATTGATTTTTCGTTACTCATTTTTTCATCACATTCATTATATCGCAGCTCGTTTTTCTTTACTATTTTTTTTTATGTAATTTCCAAAAAATCCTCACTCTTTGATTTCACAAGATTTTAAAATAACACTTTCCTTCCATCTTATCTTACGTGATGTTGAAATACCCCGGAACACAATTCATCTCTTCCTGCCCTCCGGGGTACCTCTTAATCTAATTCAGCCACTTTAAAGCTCTTCAAAATGCGAATCACCTGTTCTTCTTCTTTTTCTGTAAATGTACCGTCTGGTGCTTCTGCGATAAATGCAACTGGTGTCGGATAGTCAAAAGAAAATTCGTCTACGTCCCCAGCCTGACCTGCAAATTCAATCTCGCCAAGACGGGATGTCGGTATCACTGCGAACAACGTGCTGTCTACAGGAACATAATCATCATCAATGCCAGCCATCATCTCGCCTGTGATATGTACTCGTGCTACCATAAATTCGCCAAGATCTGAACAGTCACGATCGGTTCCCCATGGATATCCAGGCACGAAATTAGAAGTGTCTGCCTGTGAAACCTGTGCCTTCAGCATATCACGCGAATAGCCGCCAAGCGCGCCTTGGCAGTACCAAAATGAAACGGTAACACCTCTATCGTTTGTCAGAACAACGTTTTCTCTGACCGCATCCATGGGACCGCCAACTTCCTCCGTCTGAATTTCCCAGCCTTTTGGGATTTCAAACTGGAATGCCGTGCTGTCACACTGATTTACTTCTCCATACCGTGTAACATAGATATCTCCCTGCTCCCCAGTTTCCGTCCATTCCATATCCTTCTGCCAGTCTGCACTTGACTCCCAGTGTTTTGACCAGATTGGATCAAAGGTCCGGTCAAAAAGATCTGTTTCCTGCATTTTTTTATCAATGACCGGGATATCAACCACTGCTTTTCCTTTGATTCTCGGGCTGATGGAAAGCTCCAGTGAGCCCGCATATCCACCCAGGTCGTCCTTCATGGATACCTTTGCCTGGCCTTCTGCTTTTCCAACTGCTCCGCCGGAAAGATTCAGGCCAGCGCTGTCATATAATTTTGCGCTCAGCCGGATGTCAATGTATGCTTCCAGCCTTCCGTTCACCTCAACCGTACTCCACTCAAGTCCGTCTGAATTCAGATTTCCTTCTTTGACTTCTTCTACTTTGCCTGTTCTGCTGTCATACTGGAATCCCAGGGTGCTGTCGGCTGTTGCACCGTAAGAGCTGTGAATGCCGCCCTCCAGACTTCCCGCTGCCCCGACAACGGCTTCCATATGATTTGTAATAACAATCGGTACAATACCGGCGTTGAACTCGATATTCGGCAGTTTTCGTTCGTAAACGGTTTTTTCCTTTTCAAATTCTTTCTCGCTGTTTGCGCCGCATTCCAGGGAAATACCGGCTTTGCTCCTTACTGCAATTCCACACTGGACTTCACCGTCTTCGATATCAATCTGAAGTTCCAGCCAGCATCCCCATCCTGCCTCTCCTGAAAACTGAACGGGTTCCTCTTCAACATTGATTGAGACACTGTAATCGTAATCACTGTTTTCTTCCTCTGTCTCTTCTTCCGATTCATCTTCGGACAGTCTTTTAATAATATAAGCGCTGTTATTTCCTGTTTCACTTGCACCATCCTCCGTCAGCCGGAACTGTTTGATAATATGTGCCTTTTCGAATACATCCAGCAGGGTCGCTGGCTCTGTTTCTACCCGGTAACCCTGATTCGTTTTTTCTATCTGCACTACTTTTCGAATAAATCCAGAAGGCGCTGCACTGATTTCTCCCGCAACAAGAACATCTCCGGTCTGGTAACTAGGATCTTTTTCAAAGGTGAGACTGTTGTCAGAAACTTCCGTTGGCTGATCTTCTGATTTCATCTCATTGGTAATCACCTTTACATTGTCTTTTACAATGATGTCAGGATCATCCGTACTGTTTTCTGCTGTGCTCTCATCCGATGTGCTGTTTTCCGATACACTTGTATTCTGTTCTTCCGGATTCTGTTCCGGCTTTGTACTCTTCTGTGTATTTTGAGCTGCAAAAATTCCAAACAGAATCAATGCCAGAATGATTGTGCCTGCCAATACTGCGCGGATCCATTTTTTCATCTGTACCTGCTCCTTATTCTGCCTGTCAAAGCGGATATTCGCAATCCGCTTCGCCACTTACTTGATTCGTTTAAAATGTGGTGCATCAGATTTACTGATTCACCACATTTTAAACTTCTTTGTATTACGGAGTTACCGTTTCATCTTCTGCCACGTTTTCATCATCTGGCTCTGATTCTGATTTGGATACTGCTTCACCAGGTTCTGCTACTTCCGACTCCGAAATCACGCTCTCTGCAGTTGTTTCCGGTAATGGAGTTTCCTCAACAACCACTTTCTGCTCTGGCTGTTTTTTGTTTCGTACCTTTCCAGCGTACATTTCAATCTCTTCTGTGTCATCCACATCATCCATTTCCTGATCAATTCCACCGATGGTGTATGGGTCATTCTGATATTCAAGCGTGTTTACAGATTTAATGGTTTTGGTCGCTCCATCGAAATCGAAAACATGCCATAAGGTTCCTGGCTGATTTGTCGGAATCGTGTATGTTGCAATGTTTTTGCCTTCGAGGTAAACCTGAACTTTTGCTCCGGAAAGAGACATTTCATTGGCCACTTCACTGTAACTGTTGGTATAATCGTGTACGAAATAGCTGAACTTTTCGTCTGCTTTTACGTTACGTACTGTAATGGTTTCCGGACCATAACTACTTGTATCATCTACGTCTAAGTTTCCAACAGAATTTCCTTCGAAATCTGTCTGTCCGAACCAGATATGATACGGTTTGTCCGACGAGTAGCATGCAAGATGAGAATCCAGATCCCACGGCTCTTCGCCCCAGGTTAATACGATGCGGAGTTCTCCTGCGGTTTCACCGTCCCCATCTCCCGGTACAAGAACAATATTTGCTGTTTCAATCTGGTCTCCCGCTACTGTGATATTTTTGTAATTCGTCACATAGCCTTCTTTGCTGATTTCAAGCGTATAATTTCCATTTTCCATTGAAAGAGTATAGTCTGCATTTTCAAATACTCCTTCTGTCACAGCATCACCCGTTTGATTGTTCCAGCCTTTGCGTACAATGTAGGCTGTTTCTGTAATACCATCTCCCGTGACTGCATCGGTTATCGTTCCCTCTACAGAACCTGTATTAAAATCATCATGGCGCTCCACCATATAGATATCTTCTACATATCTGATTTCACTTTTCTGAACCAGAACTTCCGCAACCTTGTACGTCTGATAAGACGTTGCGGATACTGTAATTTCATAAGTTCCATCCTGCAGATTTTTGGTGCTGTACTTGCCAAACACATCGGTATAGAGAATTCTTTCTGTTTCTGTTCCTTCCTCTCTCCAGGCTCCAGCTCCTCCTGAAAAAACAGCAATTTCATTTTCTTCTGTTTCAAGGTTCCAGGCTCCATGGCTTCCGCCTCCACTGCCGCCTCCGGCTACGCTGTTTCCACCATTGCCGCTGCCTGCTCTGACTTTTCTGGAAATTCTGACTCTCGCGTTTTCTATCGGCAAACGTGTTTTGCTCGAGTAAACATATCCTGTGATACCGCCGCTGGCGTACGTACATTTTTCAACGCGGACTCCATTTTCCTTATGCATTTTTATTCTCAAGTTGTTGTTTTCATCATTTTGAAGCGGTTTGAATTCCAGATCAAAATCGAAATATTTCTTCAATACATCTCCAAGCAGGGAATCTGTATCGAGTCCATTTGTTGAGTATGGATATACCTTGATATCCTCGCATGCGAGACTTCCATTTTCTAAATCATGGTATGCAAATTCTGCCTCAACGCCTAAGCCTAAATCTGCATAATAGCCTGCTAAATCAAAAACACTGTACAAAGTCAACAGACCTTTTATGCCAATACCGCCTTCCATATTTCCCTTTACCTCAAGGGTATCAACACCATGATGAAAATCGAAAATGCCTCTCCATGTTCCATCTTTATATTCAAATCCCTGTGTTGATTCAACGCTATATGAAATATGTAAGGATCCATCTGCTTTGTATGAACAGAAAAGTACAACATCAAAGGTAAAACCGGTAGCCCCTATTGTAATTGGAAAACGCATTAATTCTACCTGACCACTGTCAGCAAATTCTTTTTCCGCCGTAATATCTTCATTTGCATTTTCCGTGACAGCAAGTTTAAGTTCATTTACCGAAACACCATTTACTCCAACGTCAACATTTACAACGCACAGAATTTCAGGAATTTCAAAATCAATTTTTCCTTTTCCTTCATCATTCGAACCAATATTAAATTCAAAATTCTTTTCGTAGCCAACATCAATAACACCACCTGCTCCTATATTAGCCTGTGTTGCAATTCCGTATTCATCCGTGTCAGCAGCTCCTCCGATAAGTGCTGTACCGCCTCCGACAAAATCAATTTTGCTGACCACTTCCCATAATTCTGGCTTTATGCATGTCAGAATCAGTTTCTCGCCATCCTCTGTTACCGTAGTTGCTTTGAGCGCGATACCTGAAATATAAACTTCATTCGCAGGAAGGATCATAACACTTCCTTCTCCGATTTTTTCTGTCTCGGTTGTTTTCGGAAGTGTAACTGTATAGGTTCCATCCGCATTCTCTACAACTGTATAATCTGTGATATTTTCCAGTTCTTTTTTCAAGACACCATCTACGTACTGTGTATTATCATGCGGCTCTTCACCAATTGTTGTGTCTTCCTGTCTGATTTCATCAATTTCACAGAAAATCGATTTAACATCTTTCTTGGAAAGCAACGCATGCGGCTGGAACTGGTTTTCTGTATTTAATTCCAGAAATCCTTTCCCTACTGCAATTGCTGCTTCATTTTGATATGTAATACTATCCCAATCCGTCCAACTGTTCGTATCATACGAATGTATTCCATTGAATCCCATTGCATGTACTGCCGTATAAGCCGCAAATTCGCGTGTTGCCGGTTCATCTGGATAGAAAAACGGGATATCCTGCTCCAGATCTTCGATATCCGGTGGCGGCAGGATTCCATATTTCTCTGCGATTTCGATTGCTGCTTCATACGCATTTCCTGCCGTATCCGCATAATAATGGTTTAAGGAATCCGGATCTGTATCCAGGTTCATTTCAACCTTTTCAGCGAGCATCTGCACCCACTCACCGCGTGTATATGTTTTGGTGTCGTCCGATGGATCATCTGACTTCACGTAGGTATATTCAACTTTTGCTTTCAGCTCCACGGTAGTCTGATCCACAAGAATATTCTTGGAAAGCTCCATGACCTTTCCTATGTTTACACTTTGTGCTTCTGCTCTTGCCCGTTCCGGAAATACGCCTGCAACGGTGCTTCCCGTCATAATCAGGCACAGAAACCACGCCAACATTTTATTTCTTCTGTTTTTTTTCTTCAGTGCAACAACAATGGCTGCTCCTGCCAGCACCAGCAGTACAACCCAAACAATAATTTTGGTGTTGTCACCCATTTTCGGTGCAGATTTCAATTTCTCAGCCTTTAAGGACTGGCCATTTTGCTTTGCGTTTCCAGTTCCCTGATCTTTTGTTAATGTCGTTCCGGAATCCTTGCTGCCCGTTGTCGTACCAGGATTTTTCGTGTCATTTGCTACGTTTCCATTTCCTGGCTTTTCATTACCTGTCGGATTCTTTTTGTCATCTCCAGAAGGATTTTCCTTATTTTCATCATCCTTCTTGTCATCTGATGCTTTTACCGTACAAACCGTTGTCAACGTAACGGTTTCTCCAGCCTGCAGAGATTCCATCTTTTTTGTTGTCTCCGTATTTTCGGCCAGCACAAAATTTTCCGGCAAAATATTTTCCAGTGACAGATTCGTTACTGCTGTATCATTTGTATTGGTTACAGTTAAAGTAACTTTGATTTCTTCACCCTGCTGGTAAGTTTCTTTGTCTGTTGTCAAGGCTGCTTCGATTCCATCCTGAAGCAGCGATGCTGCAAGAGCAGGCTGTGTCATCATTCCGGTGCATAAAAGCAGTGCCAGAAAGACAACTTGTAATTTCTTCCACACTTTCATACGTCTTCTCCCTCGTAAATGTAAAATTTCGATCCTTTTTCTCTGAATATCTGCCGCTTATGCTGTCTTTAGGATCCTTGGTGCCTTCCGTCAATGGAAAGGCGGCTTTTCTTGCTCTGCATCTCAATCATTAGCTGAGCAGAGCAATGAACATTTCACTTTCCTCCTTCTTCTGTTGTATTTCTTTTAGTGTAATACATCCTCCCTTTATTTGCAATGTATTTTGTCATGCATTTTGCAATGCATATTTCATCATCATTATGCAATACAATAAAACAGACTGGGCTTCCAGTACTCTTTAAAATCAGAATACAGCCAGAAAAAAGCGCACTGAAATAAGCTGTCCCCAAAACAGCTTTTTCTTCATTTTTCGATTTCGCAGATTCGAAAAATTTATTTTTTGTCGAACCTTTTTTGAAACACCTTTGTTATGTTTTATGCTGCCCGTAGTTTCCACATAAGATCCGGAAGCATGCTCCGTTCTTATATTCTCCGGCAGCAGAATGGAGTTTGATATGGCATTTCAGTTAAAAGGCAACCGCAAGGAAACGGAAAACAAAACCATCCGTTTCCCCATTCACCTGATCGATCAGATCGAACAGGCAATTTCCGATTCTGACCAGGACATTACCTTTTCCAGTTTTGTGATTCAGGCGTGTGAGTATGCGCTGGATCACATGGACGCCCCGTCAGAAGAACACAATTAACTTTTATTTTTTTCAAAGCAGATTTTTATGGTTCGACGTGCATTTTCTGGCTGTTCTCTGCTTCTATTTTATCTTACCATGCTTCTTATTTTTTTCAGGACAAGATCCTGTCCTAACTCAACTCCACAATCTCATCATACAGACACACAAACACCTCTTCCACTTCCGCATCTTCATGAAAGTGTCCGAAATACCATTTCTGAAACTCTGTCTCATCCGCCACGCGCTGCAGGTACTGGCGGAGTTCCACCTCATCGTCAGACAGCTCTCCATACCCCATTGCCGCGGCCACATCTCTTGGGGCTGTGTGGGTCAGTATGTAGTCCACCTGGAAATCTTCTTTTTCCAGATTTTTCCATCCTTCTTCGTACTCTTCCCGTGACGGAATTTCTTCCGGAAACCACGAAATTCCCTCCGCGCGGGACATTTTGTCGATGCTGTAAGCCCCTCCGAAGGTAAAGAATTTCAGCCCGTCAATCTTAAAGATCTGGCCGCGCATCAGATGGATCATGTTGTCCTCAATGATATGCACCTTTCCGCCGTTCCACTGCTCCACGGCGTAGGAATTCAGTTGTTCGAAGTTCTCATGATTTCCGTCTATAAACAGTGTCGTCACCGGCAGACTTCGGAAAACGGCTCTCGTATTCGCTTCGTATGCTGCAGAAAAGCCGCAGATGCCGACATCTCCGCAGATGATCAGATAGTCATCCCGGGTGTACTCGTCTTCGTGCTCGTTAAAATAGCGTACAACTTTTCCAATATCAAAGGTGCCATGGGTATCGCCTGTAATGACAATGCTCATTCTCAGCGTCTCCTCTCGTGTTCTCTGTTTCTGTTCTCTAAGGTATCGCAAAACATCATCCGCAAATTCTGTCCGCTTTCTCTGCCGCTGCTATCGTTTCTTGCAGAGACACAGACTACGCCGCACTATTCCCGAAAATAAAACACTTCTCCCCGTGCCCGGAACGGCAGCCGGTTTCCTCTCGGAAGCAGAAATGCATGCTCTCGTCTTATCTTCAGGTCATTCTCAATCTCCCCGTCCGTAATAATCAGAATCGGCCCGTCCTTTGGAAAATCGTTCGCCTGTTCCAGACAATCCACGCCCGGCTGCAGTATGGTTCCTCCTCGTCCCGTGACTTTTACCCGGCCGGCAATATCTTCCGGTGCCAGATATCCCGCATCCGTCGCTTTGGCATCGCAGAAAATGATTCTCACAAACGGAACATCTTTCGCCGCGGCATAGCTGGCGATGGAGCCGAGTGCCATACCGATCTGTTTTGCACTCATGGAACCGGACGTGTCCACAACCACACCGAAGGTCCGGCTCTCCAGATCCTGCTCGTAATACGCATATCCTGGCCTTGGAATATCCGGCGTGGCACCCTGCCGTCTGCTCGGCCGCGCATAGGTGCGGTGTTTTTCCAGCGGTGGAAACTGTACGTCAAACCACTTCGCCAGCGCGGCATCCCAGGGAATGGCCGGCATCGCAAGCGCCCTGATTTCCTGTACCAGCCCGGCCGGCAGGAAACCACGATTGTGCTCCTGATGGTAATCCAGTCCCTCCCGCAGTGCGTTTTTCAGCAGTTCATCCAGGCTGACCCCGTTTTCTCTTCCAGCAAAATGCGGTCTGTTTCCGTTAAACATATCACCTCTTCCAAAGCCCCGGAAGGTGTTTCGTTTTTTGTACTTTCGGATCTCTTTCACGATCAGATCATAGATACTTTCTGCCGATTTGTTGTGAAGTGTTTCATCATACAACAGCCCATCCGGCGGCATTCTGCCGATCTCCATTTCGTGCAGCCAGTCGTTGATGACGTAGTCGCAGGCGATGTTCCACAAAAAGAAGTCACGCCCATTGCACCGTTTCTGGTGCTGCAGTCCGGCATGGAGATATTCATGCGCGAGAACAAAAATCCACTCTTCCTCCGAAAATCCGCACGACGGATTGGCATAAATGATTCCCTGCTCTGCGTCAACCGCTGCAATATGGATTTCATACCGATGGCACATTTCAATGTCCTCCACAATTTTAAATGCAGCCGCAAGACCTCCGAGCAGCGGATAATGGGACAGGAACCATTCTGCTGCTCTGGAAATGACGGTATCCTTTTTCGTTTTAAGATCGTATCCTCCCGCATCGCAGAGTGCAGATTTGATGGAATGAGTGACTGCATAGGAAAATTTTTCAGCATATGCATTTCTTTCTCCCTTTTTATAAACGATCGGCCGTTCTACCCCGATCATATCCTTTAATTTTTCAGAGTTTGTCCCGCAGATCTGCGCACCATTATCCTGGTGCTTCAACAGATATTCATAAATTTTCTGCTCGCTGTTCAGTTTGATCGGATATGCTTCCGCCGGATCTGCGCAGATCGGCTCGCCGAGGCGGATGTCATAAAGGAATCTGGTAATGTAGATATCACAGGCTTTGTTCCAGAGTGCCGGAACAAATTCGCAGTCGGAAGGGATGCTCGCTTTGTCAAAGTGGCCGAACGCCAGGTGCAGAAGGTTGTGTGCCATCACATAGCACCATTGTTCCAGCGACAGGTTCGCCCGCATGTTGACGTAGATATCTCCATCTTTCGTAACACAGGCCAGACTTCCTTTTGCATTCAGATGTGAGGGCTTTGCAGTGATGTACCCATCCAGTTGATGGAACAGTGTATTTTTTTCCAGCAAACCAAAGCCGGCCTCCACTCTGCGGTACCCGGCCGGCTTTTCTTCTTCGCGGTAATACCTGCTTCGAACGTATGGCATCCTTTTCTCCTTCCTTTTTTCATCCGACGAGCCGCGGCAGATCGCGGATGATTTCCATCATAAACCAGTCCGGCAGTGCCTCCGCTCCATCAGCTGCGACGGTCATCTGGGCGATTTCGAAATTGATGACTGCGAGTTCTTTGATCATGCCCTTGGCGCGGTACGCAAAGGAAAGCATGCCGCCGGAAATTCCCTGTTTGCTTTTCGGCAGTTCTGCAAGCAGTCTGGCGCGGAAGGACTGTGCGAGAAAATACAGCACATCCCGGTTTTCCGGCTTGTCCGGCCATTTTGCTTTCTGCGCGATAATGTCATCCAGGAGATGTGTGTTGCGCAGTGTTTTTGTGTAAGCAAGAAACATCCCCGCATGCTGTTCCAAGAGGCAGGCGTACGCCATCATTTTTAATGTTTCCTGCGAAATATCCTGCTCCCCGGCCCGGTATTCCTTCAACGCATCGCTCAGCATATGCCAGGAACGCGGGGTGGAAAACGGTTCTTCGGTTTTCGGCGGTTCAGAAAAGAGGTGATCCGGCCGCTGGATGATATAGTCAATGACCCACGGATGGAGTCCTTCTGCCTGCGCCCACTTGATCCACTGTCCCACATCCGCTTTCAGCTGCACGTGGAACATACGGTTTAAAAGGGCGGACGACATCGTTTTTACGATCGCGCTGTCCTCGGCACGGTTTCCTGCTCCGATCACAATGCTTCCCTCCGGAAGATGGTATTCTCCGATCCGCCGCTCATGGATCAGGGAATAGAAGGCTTTCTGCACTTCCTGCGTACAGGCGTTGAGTTCGTCCAGGAACAGGACATATGGCTCTTTTCTGGCGATCATTTTCGGCGGAAGGAATTCCGAGGTCTCGCCCCGGATCTGCGGAATGCCGATAATGTCCTCCGGCGCGAGCTGGCTTCCAAGGAGCGACACACACGGCAGGCCGACTTCGTCTGCGAATTTTTCCACTAACGCGGATTTTCCGATGCCGGGCGCACCCCAGATAAAAACCGGCCGCACCGGCGCAACCTGAAGCAATACTTCTAATAATTCATCCTGTGTTACACTGATTGGTAAATGCATCTGATGTACTCCCTTCTGTTTCGATCCTGTGTCTTTTCAAAGCGGATATTCGCAATCCACTTTACCACTTGCTTGATTTGACTAAATCACTTTTTCTGCCCTGCCGTGATCTTACTGTGCTGCATTACAACGTGTCTCACCATATTTCTCTGTATTTTCCAGTTTCACTGTCATATTCCAGCACCGGAATTTTTCCACTCCGCCAGGTGGTTCCGTCGAGATAATAATGACTCTGACCGTCATGCCAGATACCGTCATATATTCTGTTTTCACTGATTTTTGCCGTGGAAATGTGGCCCGCAATCACATCCTTATAGAATGCTCCGCGGCTTACCGTTCTTTTCCCCACCATCAGCTCCTCGCTGGTCACGCACAGCCAGTCTTTACCGCCCCATTCGGCAATTCCGGCGTGCACCAGAATCTGGCGTTCTGTTTCATAAAAGTAAGGAAAATGGCGCATCCAGGTGATCAGATCCCCCGCATCTTCGAACATCAGCCGTACTGCTTCTGTATTTCTGGAATCCTCTGAGAGGTGTGCTTCTTTTTCCAGAAACTCTTGAAAATGTTCTTCTTTCAGAAAGCTGTGCAGCGTTTCATAGTCTCCATCTGCATCCGATGCCAGCCATTCCCGGCTGCGATATTGCTCCACACTGCCGATATGCCGGTTGACATCTGCATATTCTTCCAGCCAGTCCAGCAGTGCTTTTTCATGATTTCCCATCAGGGCAATGACTTTTTCCGAACCATATTTTTCCTGCAATGCCCTGACTTTTTCCAGCACCGCCCGGCCATCTGGCCCATAATCTATGTAATCGCCCAGCAGAATCAGCTGGTTTTCCCCCGAAAGGTCTGTTTTTTTCAGAGCTGCCTCGAATGCCTCCAGAAATCCGTGAATATCTGACATCATATATCGCTTCATTGCTTTTCCTCTGTTTGTTTATACGTAGAAAGTTTCCTTCGTTTCCAGGCAAAGGCATCCCAGTCTTCCATTCTCAAAGCCGCAGCCGCAGTCACACAGATAGACGTTTTCTTTTTTATTCTTCCAGATGGATCCATTTCCCATGTTCTGATGGCCGCAGACGGAAATATATCCATGCACTCCCTCATGAAGAAAAACCTTGTACCACAAATCCCCCATCAGATAATAGTTGTCCAGTTTCCATTTTCCCGGTTCTGCCGTACAGGCATGGGCAAGCAGATACGGCTGACCGTCCACCTCGATTTCCACCTGTACCGGCCAGGAGAGGATATACTCCGCAAGCTCTTTCAGATCTACTTCTGTCAGGCGCTCCTGCAGAAGATGGAAGGAATTGTACGGATACGGCTGCAGGAGGGCGCGGTCTCTCTCATCCATTCCGTAATAGCGGAAAATGTAATTGGCAAGCCAATGATCGTGGTTGCCGCGGATCACAGTACATTTTTTCCCCAGCTTCAATACCTGAAAATACACGCCCGCCGGGTCTGGATGATCCATGCAGCGGTCAAACAAATCACCAAGCAGATACAGGTGATCGTCCTCTTTGAGATCCATTTTTTCCAGCAATTTCATGAACCGCCAGCTGTCGTTATGTATATCAGTAATAATATAGTGCATCCAAAATCTCCTTTTCTTTCGCAGCTTTCATGTCTGCTCCTGCAATCTTCAAAGCTTTCGTTATCCGCTCATTTTTCCAAAAACGGCTTTCCTGCTTGTGTTTTGGCATGTCCTGTTTCAAAAATCTTCCCGCTTGTTCTGCTGGTTCCGGATTTCGGTCTTCTGATACTGGCATCATGGAACGTCTAAAATCTTTCACCCATTGTTGTCCGAACTGTAAAACTCTTCCCCCGTTTCCAGACAGATTGCCGCCAGCCTCCCTCCCGGGAAGCATGCGCCGCAGTCGATGGCGATGTGGTGATATTTTTTATAAATATACCCGGGATTATCATTTTCCGGAATCGTCTGCGTCGGTGTATGTCCTGTTACCAGATTTGTATCCGCAAAGTATTCCTTCTGATAATCTGGTCTGGCCCATACAAGATCGTGCAGGGAATATTCCTCGATCCTCTTTTCCGGTGTAAATCCCCCCAGCCCTCCATGCACCAGCAGATACTGTTTTTCTCCCACTGTAAGCTCCTCATACAGACTGAAATCCTCCAGAAAATTCAGTACTTCCTCCCGCATCTCGGGATCCAGCGCCCGAAATTCCCGGATCGTAGCATCACCGCCGTTATACTTCCAGCGAACCAGGTTGTCCAACAGTTCAGCATCCACTTCCTCGATGGCAAGATCTGTGATTTCCTGACAGAGAAACCGCAGACATTCCAGCGCCATCACCTCATGGTTCCCCACGATACAGAACGCATTCGGCATTTCCATCAGTTTCAATACCACCTTAATCGGATGCTCACCCCGGTCCAAAATATCCCCCAGAATATAGAGCGTATCTGTATCTTTCAATTCAATTTCTTCCAGCAGCTCCATAAATCTCTCATACTCACCGTGAATATCAGAAATAACGTAAGTAGCCATAAACAGAATCCTCCCTTTTTCATCCATACGAATCTGCATACGTTCTCCATTACCAGCTTATCTTACCATACTTCCTGTTTTTTACCGGACAAACTCTTGTCCCTCCTTTTTTGCATAATGTACACTCTAGAGCGTGTCTGAAAAAGGCTTTTCGCAAGCTGCGAGTCCCAGTTTGTGGAAATGATTTTTCAGACACGCTCTAATACATCTTCTATTGAACTTTCCTTCATGCGAAATCCCTTTTTCTTGATACTATACCACATCTATTTTTTTCTTCATTGAACTACAAGTTTAATCCTCTTTTTCTTGCTGTTTTCTCGCATTCTATCAGCATTACGCGCTGTTTATACAGCGCCTTTTATTTCTGTACAATTTATTCTCTATATGCAAAAAAGGAACGTTCTATCCAAATCGTTCCTTTTTGTTTGTAGATTATTTTATTTTTCAAATTTCTCAATCACGCACGTATGCGTCTTCGTTTTCTTATCACAAACGCGTATTTGCCGAGTGCACAGTAATGCCCGCGTCCCCCCTTCGTCATCCCACCGTCAGGCGCAAAAACCTCCCGCCGCACAGAGTACAAGTCCCCTATTTACTTAACACCCCGTCGACAGCCTTTTTCCATCCGGCATACTTCTTCTCCCGGATTTCGTCGTCCATCTTCGGTTCATACACACTTCGTTTCATATTTCCTGCGAGTTTTTCCAGATCGTAGACCCCGGCTGAAATACCGGCCATATAAGCCGCTCCGATGCCGGAAAGCTCCTCCGCGTCCGGAATATTTACGCGTTTATTCGTAATATCACTCTGGAACTGCATCAGATATCTGTTTCGTGTCGGACCGCCGTCCACGCGGAGTTCCTCGATCCGCATGCCGGTATCCTGCTCCATCGCACGGACAAGGTCGGTGATCTGGTAGGCGATACAGTCGAGAGCCGCTTTTACCACCTCAGCTTTTCCTGTGGTGCGGGTAATTCCGCTGATCGATGCCGTTGCTTTCTCATCCCAGTACGGCGCACCAAGCCCGGTAAATGCCGGAACCAGATACGCGCGGTCTGCCGGATTTGCCTCCCTTGCCAGTCCTTCCGTCTCTTTTGCCGAAGAAATCAGCTTCAGGTCATCCTTCAGCCAGGTAATCACCGCTCCGGTGTAGTTCAGATTTCCTTCCAGCACATAGTCCACCTTGCCGCCTCTTCCCCACGCAAGCGAAGTCACAACGCCGTGGCTGCTCTGAATCGGCCTGTCTCCAATGTTCATCATCAGCGAAGAACCCGTTCCATATGTTGCCTTGATCATGCCCGGTTTTAAGCAGCCCTGTCCGAACAGAGCCGCATGAGAGTCGCCTAATACACCACAGATCAGAACCGGCTCGGAAAACAATCCTTCCATCGTCGTGGTTCCATACACCGCATCGGAATCGCACACCCTGGCCAGCGCACAGACCGGAATCCCGAACATCTCACAGATCTGCTCATCCCACGCCAGTGTTTTCAGATTAAACAACTGCGTTCTCGACGCATTTGAAAAATCCGTCTTAAATGCATGATCCTCCGTCAGCTTGTAAACCAGCCAGCTGTCAATCGTACCCAGGCAGATTTTCCCGTCTGCGGCACGTTTCTGTCTTTCTTCTCCGCCGTTTCGAAGCAGCCATGCCATCTTTGCAGCAGGAAAATAAGCCGAAAGCTGCAGACCCGTCGCCTCGCGGATCTCCTCTGCGTGCCCCTGCTCCGCAATCTCCTGCGCAATCCCGCTTGCGCGGCCGCACTGCCATACAATTGCCTCTTCCAGCGGTTCCCCGGTCGCCTTGTCCCAGATCGCCGTCGTCTCACGTTGATTGCTGATGCCGATTCCGGCGATTTCTTCCGGTGCAACACCGGACTCTGCCACCAGCGTTTTTACCGTCTGTACTGTATTCCGGTAAATCTCATTCAGATCATGGGACACCCATCCCTTTTCATTGACAATCTGCCGGTGCGGCAGGTCGGTACGGCGGAGTAAATGTCCCTCCCCATCAAAGAGCAGCGCTTTCGTTCCCTGCGTGCTCTGATCAATTCCGATAATATACCTTTTCTCCATATTTCCAACTCCATTACTATTATAGATAAAGAAACGTCCCTGCACCCCCGGGCCTTCCACAGTCCGGGCACGCAGGAACGTCATAAACATCATTATTTCAGTAATTCTTTCGCTTTCGCTGCAATGCCTTCCGCATTCAGTCCATAGTAATCAAACACTTCTTTGGATGTTCCTGTAATGACCGGCGCATCCGGCAGAGACATAGGAACGACTTTGCGCGGGCACTCCGCACCGACCACCTGGCTCACCATCGATCCAAGACCGCCAAATGGAGCGTGCTCTTCGATCGAAATGACAACTTTTGCCTTCTTTGCAGCCTCTACCAGGCCCTCTTTGTCCAGCGGTTTCACACAGTACATATCGAGCAGTCCTGCGCTGATTCCCTCTTCTTTCAGCATAGCAGCTGCATCGAGCGCCGGGCGGACCATCTCACCGCAGGCTACCATTAAAACATCGGTGCCTTCCGAGAGAGCCGTTGCCTTATCCATCTCAAACGGGGTATTTTCTTCGCTGTAAATATCCGCAACGGCATTTCTTCCCACTCGGATATAAGCTGGTTTTTCATCGGTAAGAAGCGCCTCAACCAGTTTTGCTGTCTGGAAGCGGTCGCTCGGCAGATAAACGCGCATGTTCGGAATAGCTGCCATTGCTGCGATGTCCTGTGCAGAATGATGGCTCATGCCGAGTGCACCGTAGCTCACACCGCCGCTGATGCCGATCAGCTTTACATTGGTGTTGGAGTATGCACAGTCAATTTTCGCCTGCTCATAGCTTCTTGTAGAAAGGAAGCACGCCGGAGATGCCGCAAATGCTTTCTTGCCGCATTTTGCAAGACCGGCAGAAACGCTGACCAGATCCTGCTCCGCGATACCCATCTCCACAAACTGCTCCGGATACGCATTTGCAAACGGTGTTAGGGAAGCACTTCCCCTGGAATCGCTGCAGAGCACCACGATATCTTTATCCGTCTTGGCATGTTTCATTAAAACCTCGCAAATGGCCTGTCTGTTTGGAATCTTATTCATGACAATGCCTCCTTTCTCTCATCCAGATCCTTCATGATCTGTTCTACTTCCTCCGGTGTCGGCACTTTATGATGCCACTCCGCCTTATTTTCCATCACAGAAGAACCACAGCCCTTCGTTGTATTTGCAATAATAACCGTCGGTTTTCCCTTGCAGTGTTTCGCCAGCTCAAACGCATGAACGAGCGCGTCCATATCGTTGCCCGGTACGGAAAGAACATTCCATCCGAACGCTGCCCATCTCTCCTCCTGGCTGTCCTGTTTCATGACATCCTCGGTATTTCCGGAGATCTGCAGACGGTTGCGGTCTACGATCGCACAGAGGTTGTCCAGCTTGTAGTTTCCTGCGGACATTGCGCCCTCCCAGATAGATCCTTCTGCCAGCTCGCCGTCACCCATAACGGTGTAAACACGGTAATCTTTTTTATCCATTTTTCCTGCCAGCGCCATTCCCACGCAGACCGGAAGTCCGTGGCCGAGAGAACCGGAATTCATCTCGATGCCCGGCAGTTTATTGTTCGGATGGCCGATGTACGGGCTGCCGAATTTGGAGAATTTTTCGATGACCTCTTCCATCGGGAAGAATCCCTTTGCTGCAAGTACTGCATAATATGCCTCAACGGAATGACCTTTACTCATTACAAAACGGTCGCGGTCCGGGTCGTCCATGTTCTTAGGGCTGATGTTCATCTCTTTAAAATACAGCGCTACAAGCACATCAATGACACTCATGTCACCGCCGATGTGGCCGCCCTTGCCGGAAACTACCATTTCCACTACTTTCTTCCGCAGATCATACGCCAGACAACTCAATTCCTTGTATTCACTCATGATTTTCATTCTCCTCTTAAATATGCTTTGACATCTTCCTCGATCGGATCATATAAATCCGGGGCAATGCCGATGTATTTGCATG
Source organism: Blautia sp. OF03-13 (assembly GCF_003460685.1). NCBI lineage: Bacteria > Bacillati > Bacillota > Clostridia > Lachnospirales > Lachnospiraceae > Blautia > Blautia sp. OF03-13. The sequence goes on from NZ_QTVR01000023.1 coordinate 18,279, forward strand.
CTTCATACAGAACCGGCACAACGTTCTCGTGGATACCGACACAGTGGTGGATGTACGGTCCTTCCACGATTTTTGCCTCGAGGCGTTTCAGGTTCTGTACCTCAACCCATACGTAGGTTCCCTTCGTGTAAGGTCCCTCGACACCTTTTGCATTTCCAAGCAGCAGGGAGTACTCTCCGTTGTCTCCGTCGAAACGCGCCAGTGTCATTTCGCCTAATTTTGCCTGTGCCTCTACAGCTCCCGGATGACTGAATGCCAGAGGATAACCGATGGTCGGTTTTTCCTGTGCTACCGAGATTGGCCACGGTCCGCAGTGCTGCAGCAGCTCGCCGTTCTCGTTGTCCGGGTGACGTACCGTCCAGTCAGCAAAGAAGCTTCTCTTGTCGTTTCTGCCGGCAGCCTCTACCATCAGAGCGGTGATGGCTCCGTGGATATCGGTCTCACAGACAACCGGAATTCCCTCTTCGTTCAGCAGGGAGTTTGCCGCACACGGCATGATGCCGATCTCACCCTGCAGTGCGTTCCAGCACTGGATCGCGATGGCATTGCAGGAATATTTTGCAGCCAGATTCTTCATCGCAACCTTCAGAGCTGCTACATTTTCCAGCTCTTCCGGTTTGATCTTTACACACATATTGGTATTACAGTATGCAACGACTTTTTCTACCTCGCTGCCCTCTGCTTTTACTTTTTTCATCTCCGCAGTCAGTTCCGGAAGCGGAATCGGGGAAAGCTGAATGTTGAATTTTTCCAGCAGCTCGCCCTCGTTGCACATGGTAGACCAGAAGTCGAACGGACGCGGTCCGATCTGAAGGATTCTGGTGTGGCGGAAGGTATCTACCACATTACATACAGCAAGGAAATCCTTGATGCCGCGCTCAAATTCCGGATCGGTCAGACGGCAGTTCGTCATATAGGTGAACGGAACACCAAAACGGCGCAGCACTTTTCCGGTTGCAAACAGGCCGCACTGGCTGTCGCGGAGACGCACACCGTTCTCATCCGGTCTCTCATCGCGCGGTCCCCAGAGAAGTACCGGAAGCCCCATTTCCTTTGCCAGTCTTGCACAGACATATTCCGTTCCGAAGTTTCCGTGCGGGAAGAAAATTCCCTTTACGTTTTCACGGCGGAATTTCTCCTGGATTTTCTCACGGTCCGCCTCATCGTAAAACAGACCCTCCTCATTGATGTCTGTGATATCGACAAATTCAACGCCGAGCTCTTTTAAACGCTCTCTCGTCAGGTTGGCGTATTTTACGGCATCCGGGGCACTGAAAATGCTTCTTCTCGTAGGTGCAAATCCGATCTTAATTGATTTCATATTCATTTCCTCCACTTAATTTTCTTTAAACTCTGCTAAATTATGCCTTGAATTTCCCTGTTCTTTATGGCTCTTATATTACTAAATTCTTTTGAACTTGTCAACATCTATTCAGCTTTATTAAATCTTTTTTAGTAATTTATACAAAAAAGAATGGCTGTTTTTATGCATTTCTTCATATTTCATTTTTTTACAGTTCAGAAGTTGACTTCTTTTTTAATTCATATTAAAATCAATGCATAAGTTTAATATTTTTCAGATAAATACTGAAATAAATTTCAACATCCCGCATGCACAAAACAAACGAAAGCACCATGCGGGCTGATTTTATCGAACAGGAGCTGAACTCTTATGAATATTTCTGCGAAAGAACTGGCAAAGCTGATCAACGTATCGCCTGCCACGGTTTCTATGGTTTTCAATAACAAACCCGGCATCAGCGATGCCACAAGAGAGCTGGTTTTAAAAACCGCAGCCGAGTATGGCTATGCGCCGAAAAAAACTGAAGCCTCCGGCGCTTCCTCCCGCATTATTCAGCTGGTCAATTATAAAAAGCACGGAAAGGTCGCTGCCGACACGCCGTTTTTCTCCCAGCTGACCGAAGGAATCTCCACCGAATGCACCCGCCAGGGCTGTGCGCTTCATATCTCCTATTTTTATGAGACCATGGATATTGACAGCCAGCTCGATGCACTCCGCGCTGTGGACTGTGAGGGCATTCTTCTTCTTGCAACCGAAATGGCTCCGTCCGATTTCCGCAAGTTCCGCGATTTTTCTGTTCCGATCGTTGTCGTGGACTGCTATTACGATGAGCTCGATTACGACTGCGTTCTGATCAACAACATTCAGGGGGCGTTCAACGCCACGAATTATCTGATTCAGTGCGGACACAAAAACGTGGGCTACTTTCACTCGAGCCTCGACATCAGCAACTTCTCCGAACGCGCCGACGGCTACTACAAAGCGCTCCGTGCAAACGGCATCAGCACCTCGCATCCATATGTTCACCTGGTTTCCCCGACCTCGGACGAAGGCTACCGCGACATGCTGCGCCTTCTCGAATCGAAAGCTCCGATCGCGGATGCCTACTTTGCCGATAATGACATCATCGCGGCGGCCGCCATGCGTGCACTGCGTGAAAACGGCTACCGCATCCCGGAGGATGTCTCCATCATCGGCTTTGATGACGTTCCGATGTGCGATATGATGGTTCCGCCGCTTTCCACCATGAAGGTCAGAAAACGCGAGCTTGGTGCCACTGCCGTCCAGCGCCTGCTTGACCGCGTGGCCGATCCGAAACGCGAATGTCTGAAAATGTGCATGGCAACCAAGCTGGTGAAGCGCCAGAGTGTTTCCAGACGTTAAAGCTTTTTGGATGAGGCTGTCGTCCAGCGCGTGTCTGAAAAATCATTTCCGCAAACCGGAACTCGCAGCTTGCGAAAAGCCATTTTCAGACACGCTCTGTACGGCAGCCTCACCTTTTTTATTTTGAAAGGAGTTTTTTTCATGCAATCTGCAAATGACCTGAAACAGCTTTTATTCAATATCAATCGCAAAAGCTATCCCGCCTATAAATCCACCCGCGGTGCCTATCAGTTTCCGCGCTACACACTCTCCATCGACCACGTCCAGGGCGATCCGTTCGCCGCTCCGTCGCGGGTCAGCGTTCATATCAGCGGCAAAACCGCTGCGTTTCCGGCTTTTCTCTACGACACATACGAAAAGCGCGTCGCCCTCCAGGATTACCTGCTGCGCCAGTTTGCACGCGCCATCGCACCGTATTCGTTCCGCGCAAAGGGCTCCGGCAAAAGTGGTCTGCTGGGGATAAGCCGCTGCGGGCAGGAAATTCTTGAGCGTACTGCCTGTGTTCTGAATCCTTCCGACGGCAGTCTTATCATCAACATGGAAATCGGCTTTCCGGCCAACGGCCGCACCATCGCCTCGCAGGAGCTGATCCGCATTCTTTTCGACTTTCTGCCCGGCTGCGTAGAAAAATCGCTGTTCTACCGTGCTCTGGATCCGAAAGCATGCGCCAATGTCGCCCGGCTCTGTGAGGACCAGCAGGCGATCCGCGCCGCATTAAAAGAAAAAGGACTCACTGCCTTCATCGCCGACGGCTCCATTCTCCCGCGCGAGACCGGTGTTTCCGATCTGCCGATGAAGCACGCCGTTCCGTTTACCTCACCGGAATCCCTGCGCGTTACCCTCGATCTTCCAAACCGCGGACCTGTTTCCGGCATGGGAATTCCACTCGGTGTCACACTGATCGTAGGCGGAGGCTTCCACGGAAAATCCACCCTGCTGCAGGCGCTTGAGCGCGGCGTATACAACCACATCGCCGGGGACGGCCGTGAATATGTCATCACCGATGCAAGCGCCGGAAAGCTCCGCTCCGAGGACTCCAGAAGCATCAGCAACGTCGATATCTCCCTCTTCATCCACGATCTTCCCGGAAAGAGCGACACCACCTCATTTTCGACTGCAGATGCCAGCGGAAGCACCTCGCAGGCTGCCAACGTGATCGAGGGCATCGAATCCGGTACGAGCCTCTTTCTGATCGATGAGGACACGTCCGCCACCAACTTTATGGTGCGCGATGAGCTGATGCAGCGCGTCGTTGCCGACAGCGAGGAACCGATCACACCGTTTATCAGCCGCGTGCGGGATCTGTATGAGAAGCTCGGCATCTCGTCGATTCTCGTTGCCGGAAGCTCCGGTTCTTACTTCCACGTGGCAGACACTGTCATTCAGATGAAAGAATACGTTCCTTATGACATTACGGATCGCGCGAAAACCACAGCCGCGGAATTTCCGCCGTTTACTGCCTCCGTGCGCCCTTTTTCCGTTCCAGCCTTCCATCGCTGCCCGCAGCCGGGTAAAGGCCTGACGGGAAGTGACCGCACGAAAGTCAAGGTCATGGGCCGGGAATCCATCCTCATCAACAAATCTCTGACGGATCTGCGCGCCGTGGAACAACTCACGGACAGTGAACAGCTGAACGGGCTGGCTGCGCTTCTTTTAGAAGCAGCGGAGCACAAGATGGACCGTAAGAAAACACTGGTGCAGGTAGTGGATCTGCTGGAAAAACAGATGGATGAAAAAGGCCTTGCTTCTCTTCTCGCTCCTGGAAGACCCAGCGACCTGGCACGGCCGAGACGGCAGGAAATCTTTGCATGCCTGAACCGGTGCAGGGAACTGCGGTTCTGAGAAAATTTGTAACAATTCAGAGCCATAAAAAATCTTCAGGCAAACCTTGTTCTTTTCAGAATCTATCGGTTTGGCTGAAGATCTTTTTTATCTTTTATTTTTCAATTATTTATTCCCCGCAGATCCGCACAATCGCCTCCGCGAAGATCACAACGCATTCTTTCAGGCATTCGATTTCCACGAACTCGTCTGCTCCGTGCATACGGTTGTCGACTTCAAGGTCTGCGCATCCAAACGCAACACCGTTTTTCAGATGATGCACATACGTTCCGCCGCCGATCGCAAATGGTTTGCCTGGTTTTCCAGTGACATCCGTGTAGCACTGCAGCAGGGTCTGGACAAACGGGCTGTCGGCCGGGACGTGGTGTGGTGGGAACATTCCGCTGCCTTCCATGGAGAAGCCGCCTTTTTTCATGTTCTGCCCGGCGGTATCGTACAGGTTTTCTTTTGTCGCGCAGATCGGGGCGCGGCAGTCGTAGGAACCGGTCAGGGTTTTGCCGTCGTAGTTCATGAGGTCGAGGCTTAAGGTGAGCTCGCCGGACTCTTCATCTGACATGGCGACACCGAGGCCTGCACCTTTGCCGTCGCCGTGCGGGTAAACTTTTGCAAGGAAACTGATGTCGTTTTTCAGTTCACTCTCTTCCATTCCAACGGATGCGAGAAGCTGCAGCAGTGCAGTCAGTGCGTTGTTACCCATTTCCGGGGTGGATGCGTGGGCGAAGGCACCGCAGGCGGTGATTTTTATATTGCCGTTTTCGGTGTCTTCCAAAACGAAGGAAACACCGGTCTTCTGCTCTGTTTCATCAGCGCAGGCTTTCAGGTCTTCTTTTGCCATGCCGGCAAGCTCTGCATATGCTTTGCCTGGTACAACGTTCAGTTTGGTGCCGGCCTGTAAGGATACGAGGCGCACGCCTGTCGTTCCGGCATCGGATGTTTTTTCGAAGTGGCCGCGCATGCCGCCTTTTTCAATGTTGATGACCGGGAATTCGGCATCCGGTGAGAAGGTGCATGGTGCTTCCACTTCTTTCTTATAATAATATTCGAGGTCAGAGCTTCCGCACTCCTCGTCGGAACCGAGGACAAGACGGACGTTTTTCTTTAATGGGTAACCGAGTTCTTTGACAGCGCGCATTGCGTAGATAGCTGCGATCGCCGGTCCTTTGTCGTCTGCGGTTCCGCGGCCGAACATTTTTCCTTCTTTGATGAGCGGGGTGAATGGATCGGTCTCCTGCCAGCCTTCGCCTGCCGGTACGACATCGAGGTGGGCGAGAATATCAAGGCCCTTTTCTTCCTGATTAAAGTCAGCTGCAATCGCGTAGTTGTCGTAGTTGGTTACGGCAAAGCCGTATTTTTCCAGAATTTCGATTCCCTGCGCCAGTGCTTCTGCCGCCGGTGCGCCGAATGGTTTGCCTGGCTCTGCCGCCTGTTTTTCGCTTGGAATCCGGATCAGGCTTTTCAGATCCCCGATCATCTCGGATTCGTGGTTTTCAATATATGTTCTTAATTCTTCTTTCCGCATCGTAACTTCTCCTTTTCTCTTCTCTGGCACCGTCGCAGTGCCGTTCTTTTCCTATCATAGCGCAAAAAGAGCAGAAAATCCACATTTTCTGCTCTTTTTCCAAATAATCATTTGTTTTTGTCCAAATTGACTGTAATTTCATAATAATCACACGGATGCGCCGTAAGCCCCGTCACGCCCTCGCCGGATACCATCGACATTTTGAGGTGTGATGCGAAGAAAAACATGTGGTCATCCAGCAGCGTCTGCGTCATCTCGATGGCCAGTTCGGTTCGTTTTTCGGTATCAAACTCGCCGCTTAACTGCTGCTCCAGCATCTCGAGTGTCTCACTGTAATAACCGCCGCGGTTCTTGGAGGAATCCTGCAGGCAGTGCGTTGTAAAGAAATACTCGGGATCGCCCGTCGGTGCGCTGACAAATGCGCTTACATAAACATCCCAGTTTCCTTTTTTCAGCAGTTCCAGATGATTTGCCGTGCACTGGATCTGTACTTCGATTCCGATTTTCTTCAGCGATGCCTGTGCACTCTCCGCGAGAAGCGGCAGTTCCTGGCGGCTCGGATACGTGAGCCAGCAGATGGTCAAGCGTTTTCCGTCTTTTTCCACGTAGCCGTCGCCGTCCTCATCGGTCCAGCCTGCTTCAGCCAGCAGTTCTCTGGAATACTCAAGATCATAGGACTCCTCCTGCACTTTGCTGTCGCCGAATGCAAAGTAAGAGGGGAACGGGCCTTCCGCCACGCTTCCGTTTCCTTCCATCAGCGTATTCACAAAGCCCTGCCGGTCGATCGCTCCGATGACTGCCTCGCGCACGCGGTCGTCCTGCAGCACCTCGGATGATCCGTTGAACTGTCCGAAGAAGGTACGCGACGTATCCGCCGAAGAAATCGTGTATGGTTCATCGCGGAACAGGATCAGATTGGAATACGGCAGGCCGTACGCCGCGTCGAGCTCGCCTGACTGTAACGCCATCGTCATCGTATCGCCGTCGCGGATCGTTTTTACTTCGATCCGGTCGAGCTTTGGCGTTCCGTTCCAGTAATTGTCATTTTTCATGAGCGTCAGTCCCTGATCCGTCTCCACCTGTACTGCGCGGTACGGGCCGGTTCCGGCGACATTGCCGTCATCCGTCACGCCTGCCTGCATATCAATGATGCATCCATATGGGTCAGACAGATAATTCAGAAGCGCCGGGACAGGCTGTTCGGTGTGAATCGTTACGATCAGGCCGTCTGCCTCTATGCTCTCAATTTTCAGATCCCCGCATGCACGGTCATGTACTGCGATCAGATCCTCGAGACATTCTTTGACCGCCTCCGCGTCGAGAGTACGCCCACTCGTAAAGGAGATGCCTTCATGCAGTGTAATCCGCCATGTTGTATCGTCCACAATCTCATAGCTTTCTGCCAGCCATGGCTCGATCTCCATAGAATCGGAATAATGAAACAGCGTCTCACCGATCCCATAGCGGATACACGCCCAGCCGGAATAGCCGTTGTGCGGGTTGACATCGGACTCGTCGTTTTCGGCGTTGAATGTCGTGTCGCCGTATACGAAAACTTTTTCATCTGTACCATCTGCCGCTGTGCTCTGACAACCGGAAAACAGTACCACCGCCAGAATGCCGCACAAAACATATGCAATTTTTTTCCTTCTGCCGTTCTTTCTCTGCATTCTGTACTTCTCCTGTTTTCGCAAATGGCACCACCATTTCCGCTGTCTGATTTTCTGTTTCAACAGTTTTCTCACAGACTATACTCCATCAACAGTTTCGTGTATTCCTCTTTCGGGTACTCCAATACCTCCCGCGTCTCCCCCTGCTCCACGATTTTTCCCTGCCGCATGACAATCACACGGCTGCAGAGTTCCCGCACCAGCGCAAGGTCGTGGCCGATCCACAGCATCGCAAGTCCTTCTTCCCGCTGCAGTTTTTTCAGCAGTTGAACGATCTGCGCCTGTACCGCCGCATCGAGCGCACTCGTTGCCTCGTCGCAGATCAGAAGAGACGGCTGCACAGCAAGAGCCCGCGCAATTGCGGCTCTCTGGCACTCTCCGCCGCTCGTCTCGCGGGGATAGCGCATCGCCGTTTCCGAACTAAGTTCCACTTTTTTCAGCAGCTCCGGCAGATGAAGACACGCCTCTTTCCGGCTCATTCCCTGATTCCGAAAAGCTTCCAGAATCCCGGTTTCGAGCGTCTGCATTGGATCGAAGGAATCCTGCGGGGTCTGGAAGACCATCTGTATTTTCCGGTAAACTTCGCGCTGCCGCCTGCCTTTTCTTCCGAGGATTTCCTCGCCTTCCAACAGAACGCTGCCTGCATCCGCCTGGACCAATCCGGTGATCAGACGGGCCGTCGTGCTTTTTCCGCATCCGCTCTCCCCGATCAGGCCAAGACATTCACCCGCATCCAGTGTGAAGCTGATGCCGTCCACGGCGGCAAATTCCGTTTCCCGGCCGGTTCCAGCAAAGTTTTTGCTTAAGTTGTTTACTTCCAGCATGTTATGATTATGCATCGTTCTTCCCTCTTCCCGGCACAGCCGCAAGGAGATTTTTTGTATATTCGTCCTTTGGGTGATCGAAAACCGTCCTTGTCTCCCCCTGCTCCACGATGTTTCCATCCTTCAAAACAGCAACCCTGTCTGCCATCTGCTCGAGAACCGCAAGATTGTGCGTCACCAGCACCATCCCCGTCTGCTCTTTCTGCTGCAACGCCTGAAGCTCCCGCAGCACCTGCGCCTGCGAAACCACATCGAGTGCACTCGTCGGCTCGTCCACCAGAAGAAGCGACGGATGCAGCAGCATTGCGAGCGCAATCCCGACGCGCTGGTTCATGCCGCCGGAGAGCGACGATGGATAGCTGTTCCAGATCGTCTCGCCATCCGAAAGCCCCATATCCGCAAATCGCTGGAGCGTCATATCTTTGATTTCTCTGCGGCTTTTTCTGCCAGACATTCTCCCAGAAATCGGGGTGATGAATCCGCAGCGTTTCTCATGGGCGCGCACGCTTTCACAGATCTGTGTTCCGATTTTCCGGGTCGGACAGAATGATGCCCCTGTATTCTGGAAAATCATACCAATTTCTGAACCGCACAGACTCCGCAGCTTCTTTTCGGACATGCCCGTCAGCTCCTCTCCGCGAAATGTGATCTGCCCGCCGGTGATGGAACCATTCTTTCCCATCAGCCGCAGGATCGCTCGCAGCAAGGTACTTTTTCCACTGCCCGACTCCCCGGCGATGCCGACGGTTTCTCCTTTTTCGACGGAAAAACAGATGTTATTTAAAATTTGCTCCCCCTCATAACAGACAGAAAGGCCGCTGATTTCCAGCAGTTTTTCGCTCATGTTTTTGCTCCCTTTGTTTCCATTTTCGTTTGCCCCTTATCCCTGATCCACCGTTTTCCGTACCGCCTCACCAAGCAGATTGCAGACAAGAACGGTCAGAAAAATCGCCAGTCCCGGCGCCAGAATGACCCAGGGCGCGGTCTGCAGCATACTTCTTCCGTTGCTCATCATCGCTCCCCACTCCGCCGACGGCGCTTCCGCACCAAGGCCGAGGAAGGACAGACCCGCGATTTCCAGCATCATCGTTCCGATATCAAGCACCGCTGTGACAATCGTCTGCCCCGCAAGATTCGGCAGAATATGGCGTCTGATCATCTTCCATGTTCCGTTTCCTGTAAGGCGCGCCGCCGCGATGAACGGCATGTGTTTCAATGCCAGCACATGGTTCCGTGCAAGCCGTGCATATTTCGGCCAGGAAACAAGGATCAGCGACACAACGGCTCCCGTCATGCCGCTCTGCAGAACGCCGGAAAATGCGATTGCAAATACCATACCCGGAAAGGCCAGAAAAATATCGGAGATCTGCATCAGAACCGTATCCGTTTTACCTTCCAGCCAGCCGCTGAAAATTCCGGCGAGTGTTCCGATCAGAGCGCTTGCCGCAACGACAAGAAGTGCTGAAAAAATGCTGACCCGCGCGCCGGAGAGAATCCTTGAAAACAGATCTCTTCCATAGCGGTCCGTCCCCATCCAGTGCGCCGCGGACGGCGGAAGAAGGGACAGTTCCAGATTCTGCTCATACGGATCGTACGGTGCCAGATGGGCCGCACATGCGGCAAACAGCAGCAGCGCACCGGCGAGGATGCCATAAAAGGATCTTTCTTTTCTGTTCTTTTTTCATCGCATTCCCTCCAGCTTCGCCCGCGGGTCCAGTGCACCCATCATCAGATCAGCAATGAGATGCAGCAGCAGATAGATCGCCGCCATCCACACCAGATATGCCTGAATCACGGGAATATCGTGCATGGAAACGGCATCCACGGCCATTTTTCCGACACCATTCCACATGAAAATCGTCTCAACGATGGCGGTTCCTCCAAGCAGCGAACCGGCGGATAAGAATAGCAGCGTGACCATCCGAAGCAGCACGGATTTTAATACATTTCCAAACAGAATCCGGTTTTCACTTAACCCACGTGCCCGTGCACCCGCCACGTACTCCTGCTCCAGCTCTGCAAGCACGGCAGAACGCACCTGACGGGTGTATTTTGCCGTCATCGAAACCGCAAGCGTCGCCGCCGGAAGCACACAGCTTTTCCATCCCTTTCCCATACTGAGAACCGGAAAAAGATTCCATTTCAGCGAAAAGAAATACAAGAGAAGAAGTGCAGTGAAAAACCCCGGAAACGAATTACCTGCAAAGCAGAACAGGCTGATACTGCGGTCCGCCCATGTATTCTGATATTTTGCACTTAAGATACCGAGCGGAAACGAAAGACAGACCGTCATGGCAAGCGCCAGCGCCGCAAGTGCAATCGTTGCGGGCAGTTTTTCGCAGAAGCTTACAAGCACCGGTTTGCCGGAAACGTACGACTCCCCGAAGTCACCGCGCAGGGCGTTTTTCAGCCATTGCAGGTACTGGACAGCTTTCGGCTCATTCAGTCCCAGCTCCTCCCGCAGCGCTTCTTTTTCCGCCTCCGACATCACGCCGCCGCTGCTGCTCTCTTTTAAATCCACCGCATCGACCGAGGAAAGTCCCGTCAGCAGAAAAGCGAGAATCGTCACGCCGAGGAATACCGGAATCAGGCGAAGCAGTCGTTTTAACAGATATTTTTTCACAAATACTCCTTTACTGCTTCACGGCACAAATCGAAAACATCGGTGCCGGGTTATAGAACTCGTCTTTTTCCAGATAAATGCGTTTTCCAAGGCTCGTATCAATGCGGATTTCTCCCGCTGTGTTTTCGCACAGCACCGCCACATCGTACGCCGGCCGGTTTTTGCGGCTGATCGGGAGCTGTGATTTGATCCGTTCGCACTCTTCGAGCATCTCGTTTCCAACCTTGAAATGGGCATGCGCCTCCGGAAGTCCCTTTGTATCTGCAACGTCTTCTTTTCCGTAATTGGCATCGAAGTTCAGCAGCACACCGCCCGTTTTCAGCACACGCATCCACTCGCCGTAAGCATGCTCCGCATTCGGCAGCGTCCACGTCAGGTTTCGGGAAATGACAACATCGAACGTTTCATCCGCAAACATCGGATTTTCCGCGTCCATGACCTGGAAGCAGCAGTCGGCATTCTCTTCTTCGGCGAGCTGGATCGCATTCTCAATCATCTCTGGTGTCAGGTCGATGCCGAAGACCTCGTGGCCCTCTTTTGCCAGCAGGATCGAGAAAAATCCGGCTCCGCAGCCCACATCAAGGATCTTTAACCGTCTTCCCGCCGGGATCTGTTTTTCAATCTCTTTCATCCAGCGCTTCGCAATCGGGTTCGCAAGTTCGGAGCGTCTCTGCTCTAAAAAGCTCTCGCTCCGCTTCTCCCAGTAATGGACAATCTGCTCTTTGCGGTCGTCGTACTCCGGCTCGCGCACAATTCTTCCGTAAGCAACGACAGGGCCACCTTCTGTTACCTGCAGACTGCCCGTCTGGTACAGCACCACACCGGTATACTCGGCACGGCATGTCTCACGGAGTTTTCCATTATAATCACGGATCGTTCCGAGCAGTGCGCCCTCTGCAACCATATCGCCCGGTTTTGCCGCCGGATACCAGAGGCCGTCTTCGGAAGCCGCCTGATAGCGGACATCCGTCACCTCTATCGGCACGTAGTTCCGCACATCGCGGCGGATCTGATACATGCCGAGGCTGCTTAAGATATTGCGCACATCACGCTTGTCGGAATTGACCTCCTCGGAAGTCCAGGCTCCCATGCCGCCGCGCTCTAAGAGGATGCTCGCGATGCCCTTGGACGCCGCGTAGTTGTACGCTCCGCCTGATGACACCATGGAACGCACCATGTACGGAACATCCACCTGCTCCGCCATTTTCCGCGAAATTTCTGTCACCTCCTGCGCCGCTTTTCCGGCGTAATAGACATACGGCGTCAATGCTTCGAAATCATCGCCGCTGTGGAGATCAATATAATAATCCGCCTTCGGATAAACTTCTTTCGTAATGGCCCACGCCAGCCGCTCCATCTCGGTTCCGTTTGGATTGCCCGGAAATACACGGTTCAGGTTTTTGCCATCGGAAAGTCCGAGACTGCCCGCACGGTTTTCAAAAGCAGGACGGTTTAAGACCTTTAAAATCACGATCGTTCCAACCGTTTTTTCCGGCTGAAGCTCCGCTCCCAGTTCCACACACGCCTGAATGCCGACGTATTCCCCGGAATGAACGCCGCCGGTGATCAGCATTGTTTTTCCCGGAAGTTTTCCACAGATAATCGTTCCCGGAAGCACGATATCCCCATTCGCAAAGGAGATATCCCCCTGATATTTTTCGCCACGGCGTACGGTCACATCACCAAGCTGGAAGGACTGCTCTGCGCTTTTTTCCGCGCGCACCAGAAACATCGGTGTCGATGCATAGTTCAGTCTCTCTTCCTCGCTCCAGACGCGCTTCCAGATTTCGGAATCGGTCTGGATGGAACAGACGCCGAGGGATTCGAGCACCTTCGTATCCCACGCCGGCCGTTCCATCGCAGAGAGCGGCACCTGGCGCGCAATATTTTCCATGCGGTCAATGTCCGTGCACAGATAATGGTCGTCGAGCTGCTGCTCTTCCACTTTCTTCCGGTCTGCCTCGTACGCTTCTTTTTTCTCCTCGTCATAGAGATAACCGTACCAGTTCGCATCAAAATTGAGCAACACGCCGCCCGGTTTCAGGACACGCATCCACTCTTGGTATGCCTGCTCCGGCTTTTCCAGATTCCAGGTCAGATTTCTGGAAATGACAACATCAAAGGTCTCATCCGCAAACTCCAGATTCTGTGCATCCATCCGCTGCAGCGTCACGCGCTCCAGACCGTATTTCGTATATTTTCCCAGATTCTCTTTCGCCTTTTCCAGCATCTCCTCCGTGTAGTCAACAGCCGTCACCGTATAACCTGCCTCCGACAAAATCATCGGGAAGAATCCCGGGCCGGTTCCGATATCGAGAATCTTCATCTCTTCTTTCTTTTTCTCTGGAAACTGCTCCTCTAATACATGCAGCCACGCTTCTCTCTGGCTTCCCGCCAGTTCTTTTTCATTGACCTCAGAATACCCCTCCGCACGGGTTCCCCAGTAGGAGGCAATTTCCTGTAATAATTCCTGTTCCATATCTTCCGCTTCTTTCTTCTTTTTCTTAACTTTCCCGGCGCGGCCGTTTTCCAACCGCTCAAATATCCCTTTACTCTACCAAAAATCGGCCTTTTTCACAAGCCCCCACGGGGGATATTCTTAACGCCGGCGCAGGGTATTCAGGTGATCGGCAGCGCGGATCTGATTATCTGCGGACGTCAGACAACCGACGGCGATACCGCGCAGGTCGGCCCTTCGATTGCGGAACATCTGATGATCCCGCATGCCGCCTGGGTCGCAGAGGTTACCAATGTCACGGATCATTCCATCACCGTCCGTCAGGATCTTGTGAGTGTTTCCCAGGTTTCCGAACTCCCTTATTCGTGCCTGATTACCATCGAGTTTCGCGAGCGCGAGCTGATCGACATTTTGTTTCCGGATATTTTTAAAGGAGAACCGTCATTCACTCGGTTCTCCTTTATATTGCCAGAATACCATCAGCTTTCTTGTCGCCGTATCCTCGCTGTATGTATATTTTACGGACCCGAGTCCGTAATAGCTACAAAGATAGCCGGAAGCCTTATCGAGAAGCTCCGGTCGGGCTTCCATGACCTGCGCCATCAGATCATCGGTGGCAAATTTAAATTCGGAATACTCTTTTGTCTCTTCAATATCCGTCTCCATTTCCCACAGAATCTGCGTCGCATCAAATGTATCCATGTACCGGCCGATCTGGCGGTAATACTCGAGGTCATCTGCATTGCACGCCGGGAGCGGCAGATTCGCATCCGCCTGATGCGTGTCCGAAAATTCCGCATCGGAAACGCAGAGAAAATCGTAGTAGATCAGGTCGTCCGGCAGATTGTACTCGCCGCTCTCGCCCTCTGCGAATACCGGATCGCCCCAGGTTACATCGACGTTGTAATAATTGTCTCCGCACTTTACGATATTCCAGCCGTGCGCCTCGCCGGTGTCTGTCGTTCCCGTCACATAAATGACCGGGATGTCCAGGCGGTTCATCAGATACTGGAACGTTCTGGCATAGCCTGCGCAGACCGTCTGTCCGTTCACAAGTCCGCTGTAGAGTGTCTGATTCTCCGGCGCATCTTTCACATAATCAATCTGCCGGATACATTTTTCAAAGACAGCCTTAATCTTCCCATAGTCATCCATCGAACGGTCGATATCACTTAAGAAATCATTTCCCGCCCCTTTGACCTGGGTCTGGCGGCCTGTGATCTCCTCCGCAGAAATCGTGTATTCTGGAACTACCTCACAGTAGTTTTTCGGCTCACCGTATCCCGTGACATGTGATGCTCCGTTGATCCAGCAGTACTCCGGGTAATCCATATAGACCCATCCGTAAACCTCCGCCGTCACATCGGGATCGCCGCCTTTTGTGATGATGGTTTCCTGGTGTTCCGCGATTCCCTGCACCAGTTCGCGGTAAATCATCTGTCTGTTTTCATCGAGCTGGCTGTAATAATACCGCTTCGCCAGCTCCTCCCCATCTGTATTTTCCGCCTGAAACTGTGTTGCGCCATTCTCTGACAGACCATTGTTTTCGTCTGCCGTCTGTGAAGCAGTGCTGCTGTCCGCTCCGCTTCCGTTCTGCGCGGGATCGCTCTCATCAAATTCTCCGAATACCAGATAAGCCGCCAGCAGGGCAAGCATAAGCGGAAGCAGCGCCCGCAGCGGTCTCTTCCGTCTTCGTCTGTGTCTTCTCTTTGCCATTCTTCTTTTCTCCCAGATACGTTAAAACGCCGTCACACAGTGCATCCGCCACCTTTTTCTGGTACTCCTTTGTGTTCAGGAGCGCTTCCTCCTCCGGATTTGAGAGGAATCCGCACTCGCAGATCACCAGCACTGCGTCTGTCTTCTTCAGCATGTAATACGTTTTGTTTCCCTTGGCTTTCCTGTGATTCGCCGGATCGAGCCCCGCGACCAGTGCAGCCTGCATGCAGAGCGCCAGTTTTTCGCCTTCTTTTGAATCCGTATAATAAAACACCTGCGCCCCTTTGACCGCCGCATCCGGGTAGCTGTTCTGGTGAATGCTGATCACACAGTCCGGCTTTTTTTTATGAATCAGCTGCACGCGCCGCTGCAGATCCTGCACTTTCGCATTCACGGCTCCCGGATTGGAGAGATCATCCTCCCCTTCCCGCGTCATCACCACAAGGATTCCCTGCTTTTCCAGCTTCTTTTTCAGCAGACGGGCAATCGCAAGGTTGATGTCCTTTTCTTTGACACCGTTTGCCCCGATTTTGCCGGGATCGTCGCCGCCGTGGCCGCTGTCCAGCACCACTACTTTTGTGGCTGCCTTCTGTGCTGCCACCAGCCGTGCGCCCTCGCGGGACAGAACATACGCCGCCGAAAGCAGAATCACCGCCATCAGCCATTCCAGTTTTTTCCCTTTTTCCAAATAAAAAGCCCCCTGCTGCAAATTTCCTTTCTTGGTCATTTTATGCAGCAGCGGGGCAGGTTACAACTCTTATTGCTTCCGGTTACTCTTCCTCATCTTCTTCATCATGCGCGCGATTCGGGATTTCATCCTCTTCTTCGTCGTTGTCATCATCGAGATAATCCGGCTCATTTTCGAAATCGATGACTGCGGAATTTTCGACGATTTCGTCTTCTTCCTCTGCTTCTTCTGCGGTATCTTCACGGTCTGGCTCTGCGGCTGTTTCTTTTGCCTCTCCGGGAAAGATACTTTTTACCGGATCTTTCATGAAGGTTTCCACTTCCGATGCAGAACGTTTCATCTCCTCACGCATTTTTTCGATGCCGGCAAAGGTCTCCTCAAAAATTCTGCGATTCTTCTCGAGTACACTCGTCATGGTTTCCATCTCGGCGTAAATCTTCTGGTATCTGGTGTTGGCTTTCTGCAGCTCCGCGTCCATATGGCTCTGGATTTCTTCTGCTTCGGCCTGCAGTTTTTCTTCATAAACAGCAGCCAGTTCCTCGCCCTTCTGACGTGCGCTCTCTACCATGTATTCGCACTGTTCCTTCGTCTCGCGGCGCTGCTTTGCACAGGATTCCTTTGTCTCTTCCCGCTGTTTCCGGCAGGACTCGTTTGTCTCCTCTCTCTTTTTGCAGCACGCCTCATCCGTTTCCTCCGTTTTCTCGCGGCAGGACTCGTCCGTTTCTTCGGTTTTCCGGCGGCAGGCTTCCTCGGTCTCTTCTTTTAGCTTTCTGCAGCTCTCCTCTGTTTCCTGTGTCAGTTTTTTCGCTTTCACCTGTGCCTCAAACACAAGGCCGCTGATGCTGTCATAATTGTCGATATAGCTCTGGTATTTCTCATGAATGTTTTTTTCGAGCTCCTCGATTTTATCCTCACGCTCGCGGATCTTGCGGTTCAGCTTCTCGATTTCCTGCTCTTTTTCCTCGATCTTCGCTTCCAGTTTCTTCTGAGCGGCATACGCCTGATCTTTCAGGTTCTGCACTTTCGTCATGACATCGTCCTTATCGAAACCGCCCATCAGCGTTGTTTTAAATAATTCTTCGTGATTGTTTTCTGACATGTATACTCCTCCTTCGTGCCCGGGCTTTTAT
This sequence comes from Blautia sp. OF03-13, assembly GCF_003460685.1. Classification (NCBI taxonomy): domain Bacteria; kingdom Bacillati; phylum Bacillota; class Clostridia; order Lachnospirales; family Lachnospiraceae; genus Blautia; species Blautia sp. OF03-13. The sequence goes on from NZ_QTVR01000023.1 coordinate 35,435, forward strand.
CATTCCCCTTATCCTTCCCGGACTCCTCGTCAACTGTTTGTTTCAATATATTCTGAAATCAGACTCCAGACGTCTGCGCACTCGAATCCGAGCTTCCACTCTGCCACTCCGGCGAGATCGGCGCTTTGGATCACTTTCAGTTTTTCCTCCATGGACTGCTCATCCTCCATCCAGATCGTGTATCTGGCATCGGAAGTTTCTACCGTTGCCACATTCTGGCCAAGGGATGCATCCCAGGTTTCTGTCATCTGATTCTCTTTGGCATAGTTTTTGGCGCCATCCATGCCCAGCACCTCGCTGGTAATGGCGCTCTGTCCGAACTTTTCCGTCCAGACACGGGTATAAAACGGGATTCCGCAGATCACCTGATCGGCAGGCATCACCCGCGTCATCTCCTCCACGGCCTGCTGTACGAACGGGAGGGATGAAACAGAGCCTGCCTCCTCGCTTCCCGCGAAATGCTCGTCATAGGCCATGACAATCATATAGTCCACAAATCTTGCCTGCTCGCCGCGCTGATAATACATCGTGTAAGCCTGCGGTACCGGCGTATCGACTGACACCACAAGATTCTGTGCATGCGCCGCGCTCGTTAGTTCCCGCAGAAACTGCAGGTAATGCGGGATTCCGGCCTCTTTCAGATTCTCGAAATCCACGTTGATGCCGTCCATGCCGCACGATGCTGCCTCGGCGAGCAGCTGCTCAATGATTCTGCTGCGCACGGATGCGTAGGCAAGATCGGTTGTTTCGTCAAATGCTTCATTAAAGTTATCAATCAATCCCCAGACTTCCCGTCCCGCGTCATGCGCCAGTTTCACGTAATCGGCGCTCGCAAGGCTGGAAATCGTACCGGTTTCGTCTGTCACGGAAAACCAAGTCGGTGAAATCACGTTCACGCCGGTCATTTCTGCTGTCATCTCTGCCATCGCGTCGTTCGACTCGGTCGATGTGCTCTGATGCCAGACCAGATTGATTTTGTGATCCCGTGTAATTCTTTCATAGGAATCTTTCTTTGCCGTCCGCGCTTCGATGGCCTCCGGCTCGGAGATATCCTCTGTCTGGATGTATCCGGTATAGCCGTCCGCCGTCATGACTTTGCACCAGTTGTCCAGATTTTCCAGATACAGCAGGGTGTCTCCCTTCTGTACATCCGCAAGAATCAGACTCTTGATGCCGCCCTTCTGGCGCACCTGCGCGGTGTCTGACTGTACCGTCGCCTGCTCCACGCCGTCCCATTCATTCCGGATTACAACACGGTTGGGATCGCTGTAATATGCATAGTCGAGATCTGTGTATTCTTTTACGACATCCAGCGAAATGTAAACCGTTCCGTCGCTCTCCTGCTGTACGGCAGGCTGTCCGCCCGGTGTTTTGGCAACGGCCGCATCGCCCGGAAGCAGTGTCTGCACGCCGCCGCTCGTTGTAAGCAGGATTCCTTTTGTTTCTTCATCCCAGTAGAAGCAGCTGTTCAGCTGGGATTCTACATATGTGTACGCCGCATACGGCTCTCCTCCGATAAGGACGGCCTGCTCTTCCAGAAGTTCTCCGTTCTGGATCAGCGCAACGCTGTTTTCGTCTGTCAGGTTAAAATATTCGTTCCCGGCCATGTATTCGGTTCCGGGTTTATATCGGTTTATCAAAAATGAAACAACGCCTGCTGCACCGACTAGCACGATCAGAATCAGTACGACCAGTACCGGCGCTGCTTTTTTCTTCTGTTGCTCCTTCATGTGTTCTTTTCCCCTTTTCTTCGCTCTGAAGATCTCCCCACTTGCGCCCATTATAACAAAAAAAATACCCAATAGCAACCGTTATGCGCAAGGGAACCGCATGCGAGTCAGAAAGTATCGTTACAGTTCACTGGTTCCCAGCGAACTGTAACATTCGCAGCCCTCATTTAAAGTTTTGCTTCGCAAAAGGAGGGCTGCTCACACCTGAATCATGTTCTTACGCAGCGAAACAGCAGGTGTTTCACTGCTGATTGAACAGTAACGAAAGTATCGTTGCTTTTTGCTATTGGGTATTTTTCAGAAAATCTGTTTAAAAAGTTTTGTCGATTGTTTGTTTCATGGCTTATTTGCAGTTGTGACGTACAAAAAAGAAAGCCCCATCGATCCGTATGAAATACTTTTGTTTTTAGTTTCAATGATCATGTTTCGCGGGGACGCCTTCTTATCCGATCCGTTTTTTCTGTGCCTGCTTCCGGCCGGAGTATGCACCCTCCGGACAGAAGCAAAGGTTTCCCCAACTCCCATTATACTTCAAACCGGGGGAATTACAAATAAAGTTTGTCCCTTCATTTCTGAAAAAATTATGCGAAATGTAAAAAAAATCTTAAGTTCTTTACTTCTTTCCGTGATGTGTTATACTATATCGTAAGCAGCCCTATTTATATAAGTAAAGAGTAATTAAGGACGTGAGAGTTATGAAAATAGAAAAAATCAATGATAACAAGATCCGCTGCACACTGACCAGCGCCGATCTTGCCGAAAGAAATTTAAAGCTCAGCGAACTGGCTTACGGCACGGAAAAGGCCCGCAGCCTGTTTCAGGATATGATGCTTGAAGCCAACCAGCAGTTCGGCTTCAATGTGGATAATGCCCCGCTCATGGTCGAGGCCGTTCCGGTGGCTCCGGACAGTATTGTCCTCATTATCACCAGAGTCGAGGATCCACAGGAGCTCGACACCCGCTTCGCCAAATTTGCTCCATCCGGCGACGATACGGACGGACCGGAACCGGTACAGTATTCCGGCGCGGACGACATCATCGACCTGTTCCACAAGCTCTGCGATGTGAAGAACAAGGCACAGGAAATCGCAAAGAAAGCGGCACAGAAGGAAAACGAAAAAGAGCCTGCAGCATCCGAGGAAAAGAATGTGGATCTGGTACGCACCTTCCACTTCTCAACCCTCGACGATGTCATCAGCTCCGCAAAAGCGCTGAACCAGTATTTTACCGGCAGCAATTCCCTCTATAAGAACAAGGCAGATGCCAACTATCAGCTCGTTCTGCACCAGTCCGGCTGCAAACCGGAGGAATTCAACAAGGTCTGCAACATTCTTTCTGAGTACGGCAGACAGGAATCCTTCTCCCTGGCCGCTGAAGCATTTCTGCTGGAACATGGAAATGCAATGGTAAAAGAGAATGCTCTGCAGGAGCTGGCTTCTCTGTAAGTTTTGAAACGTATGTATAAAAAAAGGAAGTCCGCGAAGGACTTCCTTTTTTGTACGTTCCGTACAAATTACTCTTCTGTGATAGCCTCGGTTGGACATACGCTTGCGCATGTTCCGCACTCAACGCATACATCCGGGTTGATTTCGTAATGGGAATCTCCCTCAGCGATAGCCTCTACTGGACATTCTCCAGCGCAGGTTCCGCAGCTTACACATTCGTCTGTGATTACATATGCCATGATCTTATCCTCCTTGTAGATTTTTTGGCCCTTTCGGTACTATCCACATTGTAAACGATTGCCCTCTGAAATACAAGTACAAAATTATAAACATTCTATAATCTTATGAATTTGTTCTTGCATTCCCCCCGGGGGTACGCTATAATCAAAATAGCCGTCAAAATCGGAACGACGGGTATATACACATTTAAAGGAGGAACTTTAAGATGGCAAAGATCTCGAAAGACATGACAATCGGCAAGTTAATCGCAATGGATACAAATATCATCGGAATCCTGATGGGAGCCGGCATGCACTGCATCGGCTGCCCTTCTGCACAGGGTGAGTCCCTGGAAGAAGCAGCTATGGTTCACGGCCTGGACGCTCAGGTTCTGGAAGACCAGATCAACGATTATCTGGCTGCAAAATAAGCCGGATTTCCGCGTGGATCCAAAAAGAACGCCTCTCACAGGCGTTCTTTTTTTCTGTCCGATTTACCCATTGTTCCGATGGCCCCGTTTTGCTTTCGTCCGTTTTCCTTTCTGCTCCAGCGTCGCCGCTGCTTCTCTCCGGCTCTGCTGGTGGCGGCGGATCGCCTCATCCACACGGCGGCTCCGCTCTTCCTGGCGCCGCTTCTGTATCATCTGATCAAGCAGACGGCCGAGCACGCGGTAAAACTCCGTCTGACGCTCCTCCTCTTCCTGCCGCATCACAGTGTCCGCCAGCTGTTCTGCTTCCCGCTCGGGCAGAAGATCGACAACCACCTCCGGCACTTCGTCCGCTTTTCCCGGTATTGCCGGATCCGGCTTCTCCTTTGCCGTCTCTGCCGCTTCCGCCGGAAACGCTTTGATCTCCGCCGTTGCCTGCACCAGCTTCGGCATCAGCTCGCGGATCGCTTTCAGGTGAAGCCCCTTTTTCTTCAGTTCCCGGATTCCCAGAAAAATCTGAATGTCCTGCGCAGTATAGCAGCGGTGTCCCAGCGAATTGCGGTGGATTTCCATGCCGAGCTCGTCCTCCCAGTACCGGAGCACATGCGCTTTCTCCCCGGTCAGCTTCTCCGCCTCCGTGACCAGATACGTTCTATTTTCCATACGGCAGCCACTCCCTTCTTCCCTTTATTATAGGATCTGTTATCCCCTGCCGCAAGAAAATCTCATCGTAATATTCCGACAATTTCATACAATTATACACAAAGAACGTGCCGCAGGACTATCCCACGACACGTTCTGACACATAAAATATTTTCTTTTATCTCTCTGCATTCGCAAATTTCGTATAATCCGGCAGCCAGACCAGATTGACGGTTCCGATCGGGCCGTTTCGCTGTTTGGCGATGATGATTTCCGCGATTCCCTTATTCTCGGAATCCTTATTATAGTAATCATCTCGATAGATAAACATAACAACGTCGGCATCCTGCTCGATCGCTCCCGACTCACGCAGGTCGGAAAGCATCGGACGGTGGTCGGTACGCTGCTCAACAGCCCGGGAAAGCTGGGACAGTGCAACAACCGGCACATTCAGCTCTCTCGCGAGTGCTTTTAAGGAACGGCTGATATCCGAAATCTCCTGCTGACGCGATTCCGAGGAGCTCTTTCCGCTTCCCGACATCAGCTGCAGGTAGTCAATGATGATGATATCAAGACCGTGCTCCAGCTTGTATTTGCGGCATTTCGACCGCATCTCTCCGATCGAGATACCAGGTGTATCGTCGATCATCAGTCGGGATTCACCGATCATGCCGGCGCTCTCGATCAGCTTGCTCCATTCGTCGTCTTTCAGGTTTCCGGTTCTCAGATGCTGGGAATCTACTTTCGACTCCATCGAGAGCAGACGGTTCATCAGCTGCTCCCGCGACATCTCGAGACTGAAAATCGCAACGGCTTTGTCTTTCTTAAACGCCATATACTGCGCAATATTGAGGACAAACGCCGTTTTACCCATAGACGGACGTGCCGCAATCAGGATAAAGTCAGAGTTCTGCAGACCCGATGTCTTGTAGTCCAGATCCGTGAATCCGGTCGGAATACCCGTGACATTTCCCTTCGTCTTCGATGCACGCTCGATGTTCTCCAGCGTATTGATGACAACCTGGCGGATCGGCATGAAGTCTCCGGAATTCCGCTGGCCCAATAACTGGAACATCTTCTTTTCCGTCTCCTCCATGATGACTTCCACCGGCTCTTTGTTCAGATAGCAGTCATTCTCAATCTCTTCTGTCAGCTTAATGAGACGGCGCAGCACCGCTTTCTCGCTGACGATGTTCGCATAATGGCGCACATTCGCCGAAGTCGGCACCGCATTTAAAAGATCGCGGACAAACTCCATCGAACTGATCTCCGGCGGAACATCCTTTTCACGCAGGCGGTTCTGCAGGGTGACCAGATCGACCGGTTTTCCCTCATTGAACAGCTCCACCATGGCATCAAAAATGACGCCGTACTGGTGCTGGTAAAAATCGTCGCTCGTCAGGATTTCCGATGCTGCCATGATGGCTTCGCGTCCCATCAGCATGGAACCGATGACCGACTGCTCCGCCTCGATGCTGTGCGGAAGGATTCGTTTAATCAGTGCTTCTTCCATAGAATTATGCTTCTTTTACGATAACTTTCAGCTTTGCAGTTACTTTGGTATGCAGGCGGATCGGCACTTCTGTCGTTCCGAGAACCTTGATCGGGTTCGGAAGCTGCATTTTCTTTTTGTCAATGTCGTATCCAAGCTGTTCTTTGGCTGCTTCTGCAATTTCTTTTGCCGATACACTTCCGAATACTTTTCCGCCCTCACCGACTTTGATGGCTACGGTAACCTGTTTTCCCTCGATTTCTTTTGCGAAAGCCTGTGCCTCGGCAAGCTGCTCTGCTGCCACTTTGTCCTCGTGTGCTTTCTGCAGTTTCAGTTCATTCAGGTTCTTTGCGGTTGCCTCGATGCCAAGCTTTTTCGGCAGAAGCATGTTTCTTGCATATCCATCACTTACGTTTACAGTCTGTCCTTTTTTACCAAGTGCTTTTACGTCTTCCAGTAAGATAACTTTCATATCAGATTTCTCCTCCATCCTGCATTTCTGTTAAGGTTGATTTTAGGAGGCTGCGCGCCCCCTCCAGATCGACGGTCTCAAGCTGGCATCCTGCCATATTCAGATGACCGCCGCCGCCCATCCGCTCCATGATGATCTGTACATTGACCTCATCAATCGCGCGGGCGCTGATATAGATCACGCCTTTATACTCGGTCAGTACAAAGGACGCCTTGACACCGACAATGTTCAGCAACTCGTTCGCCGCCTGTGCTCCGACCACCGTCGGGCTGTCCACATAGTCGCTCGGGCATTCGGAAATCGCGAACTGGCCGCGGAACAGCTCCGCATTGCGGATCGTCTCTCCTCTTGCCTTGTAATCGTTCATATCCTCACGGAACAGCTTGCGCACACGCGTCACATCCGCACCGCAGCGGCGCAGGAACGCTGCCGCCTCGAACGTGCGGACACCTGTTTTCTGCATAAAGTTGTCGGTATCGATCATGATGCCGGCATAGATGCTGTCCGCCTCCACGTTCCGGATGCGGATTCCCTCGGTAAAATACTGGAGAATCTCGGCAACCATCTCGCTCGCGGATGATGCATACGGCTCAATATAGGAAAGCACCGAGTTGCGGATCGTATCGCTTCCCTGCCGGTGATGATCCAGCACGACGATCATTTTCGCCATGTACAGCAGATCCTCACACTGTGTGATGCTCGGCTTGTTCGTATCGACCACAACGAGCAGCGTGTTGTCGTCCATGATCTCTTTCGCCTCATGGTTGTTGACAAACATGTCCGCCTCATAATCCTGGTTGTCGCTGAACGTATTCATCAGCGGAATGATCGAGCTGGTCGGGTTGTCGATGACGATGTACGCTTTTTTATTCAGCGTTTTCGCCGCACGGTAGATACCGATGGCCGCACCGAACGAATCGGCATCCGGCAGGCGGTGTCCCATGACAACGACCTTCTCTTTCGTGTTCATAAATTCTTTCAGCGCGTGCGCCTTGACGCGGGCTTTGACTCTCGTATTCTTTTCCACAGCCTGCGTTTTTCCGCCGAAATACTGAATCTTCGAACCGTCCTTTAAAACGACCTGATCGCCGCCCCGGCCAAGAGCCAGGTCGATCGCGATTTTCGCATACTCGGAGTTTTTCGCAAACGATCCAGCATCTGCTCCGATACCCATACTGATTGTGACCGCCATCTCGTTTCCGATGTTGATGGTCTTGACGTCCTCGAGGATATCGAACTTTTTCTCTTTCAGTTCATTTAACGAACTCCGGCGCATGACCACGATGTATTTGTCGTTCTCATACCGCTTCACCAGTCCATCGAGATCGTTGAAATATTTGTTGATCTTTCGCTCGACCAGTGCGGTCAGAAGGGAACGGCGGACCTCCTCGACGCTCTCCAGCGCCTCGTCGTAGTTGTCCAGATACAGAAGACCGGTGACCATCGTTTCGTCCTCGAATTTCCGCATATACTCGCGGAGCTCCGTCTCATCGAACAGATACAGTGCCTGAATAAAATAGCCTTTGATATCTGTGTTGATCATCTCCGAATTCTGGATCAGCTCGTCGATGCAGACGCTTTTTACATGGGCACGGAAATTCTTTTCGCCGTAAGCCACGTTGATGTCGGTCTCCTCCTCATTTTTCGGCAGCCGCTCGACCGTCAGCTCCGGAAAAATGGTGGCGATACATTTATGATACTGTGTATCCTTCCCTGTGATTTTTGTAAACTCTTTGTTGACCCAGAGAAGTTTTCCCTGCGAATCCATAACGGCATAGGGCAGCGCCAGTTCCTGGATCAGATGCTTCTGAACCTGGCCGTATTCAGTCGCAAAGGTAATCAGCTCGTTGATCACCTGCGGACGCTGTCTGTAATAGAGAACTGCGGCTGCGATCACATAGACTGCAAAAAACAGCGTGAACCACATTCCTGCCATCACATCCACAAAATACATGCCGATATTCATCACAAGCATCAGGATGGACAAAATCAGCGGCCATCGAAGATAGCTCCGCAATTGGCCGCTCAACTTCATTTTGCTTTTCATTTCCTAACACCTTTCCAACGTTGCGTGTTGTATTTCGCTCCTGTCTTTCCGATTATACCACTTTGACCTGTACTTTGGCAACAAGATACTTCTGGATACAAAAAAGGTACCCGCCCTTTTCGGGCAGATACCTCCATTTATTTACCGATTCAAAATGAACGTTCGGACAGTGCTTAGCGCAAGTCAGAATCAATCATCTACGTACGGCATAATAGCCATATGTCTTGCTCTCTTAACGGCTACTGTTACTGCTCTCTGATGTTTTGCGCAGGTTCCAGTTACACGTCTCGGCAGGATTTTACCACGCTCGGATACATATTTTTTCAGTTTAGCTGCATCCTTGTAGCTGATCTCTTCTCCACCACAGAAAACACAAACTTTTCTTCTTCTGCGGGCCGGTCTTCTGGAAGCTGGTCTTTCACTATTATTATAAGCCATGATCAATCTCTCCTTTTCTATCAATTAAATGGCAATTCTTCGTCAATGCCATCGGGAATATTCATAAAACCATCGGCGCTGCCCAGGTCAGATGTATTCGCGGACGGAGCCGGATTGTTATGCTGCGGTGCGGAGTATCCTCCGTTGTTTCCACCTGCATTTTTGCTCTCTGCAAACTCCTGCTCTTCTACAACTACGTCTGTCGTGTAGACCTTCTGGCCTTCACGGTTGGTGTAGCTTCCGGTCTGAATGCGGCCGGTGATGGCGATCTTCGTTCCCTGACGCAGGTATTTCTCTGCAAATTCTGCCTGGCGGCCGAAAGCAACGCATCCGATAAAGTCTGCGGTTGCGGAATCGCCGTCTCTGCGGAATCTGCGGTCAACAGCCAGTGTATAACGGGCTACCGCTGTGGAGTTTTCTCCAGCAGAGTATCTGACATCGGGATCTCTGGTCAATCTTCCCATCAATATAACTTTATTCATTCGCTTACCTCTTAAGCTTCCTTTTTAACGACTAAGTATCTCAGTACGTTATCCATAATACGCATATGGCTCTCGATCTCTGCCGGAGCTGTTGCGTCTGCTTCAAACTGAATAAAGTAGTAATATGCTTCACGCATATGCTGAATTTCGTATGCAAGGCGTTTTTTGCCCCACTCTTCTACTTCGCCAACTGTTCCGCCGTAACGGGTTACATAACCTTTGGCTTTCTCAACTACAGCTGCGCGTTCCTCTTCTTCAAGTTTTGCATTCACAACCAGTGCTAATTCGTACTTGTTCATGCTTTACCTCCTTTTGGACTTTTTGGCACCCCATTTTCATTATGGGGAGCAAGGAATTATTTTTATACGTCACAATTTGTTATTTTAACATAAAAAAGGGCTTATAGCAAGCCCTTTTTCGCGTGTTTTCTTGTTTTTTTCACGATATTACGCATCTTTTTTTCGTAATCCGCGGGTGTTTTTCTCGACCAGCTTGCGTGCTACCATGATCTGGTGGCCGCAGCCGGTGCATTTGAGACGGAAATCTGCGCCGACACGCAGGATTTCCCACTCGCTGCTGCCGCACGGATGCGGCTTTTTCAGTTTTACAATATCGCCTACTTCGTAATGTTCTGCCATGTTTCTTCCGCCTTATTTTTATATTTCCTGACACTTTCCGAGATTTTTTCTCAAGGTTCTCTCTGTATCATCAGAGCCGCACCTCCATTTTTCACAGCTCTGAATTTTCACACCCGGATACTGCCGAGCACCTGTCCGATCGGCTGCTGGATCAGAAGATCTGCGTTGTTGTCCATCGGTGTTGCACCTTTATTAATCAGGACCAGTGCATCGCCCCGAAAATACTGGAGAAGACCTGCTGCCGGATACACAGCAAGCGACGTTCCGCCGACGATCAGAAGATCGGCGGCCGCAATCGCGCGGATCGCTCCGTCGAGCACTTTCTCGTTCAGGCTCTCCTCGTAGAGAACGACATCCGGCTTGATCATGCCGCCGCATTTTTCACATCTTGGAACGCCGCTGCTCTTTCTCACCAGCTCTGTACCGCAGGCTGCCCCGCATTTCATGCAGTAATTGCGGTGTATGCTTCCGTGCAGTTCATACACTACTTTACTTCCCGCCGCCTGATGCAGTCCGTCAATGTTCTGCGTCACAACCGCTTTTAATTTTCCCGCCGCTTCCAGCTCTGCAAGTTTCTTATGCGCCGCGTTCGGTTTCGCGCCGACCGGAAGCATTTTGTCGCGGTAAAAAGCATAAAACTTTTCCGGGTACCGCAGGAAATAGCTGTGGCTTAAAATTGTCTCCGGCGGAACGTCATACTTCTGATGATAAAGGCCATCCACGCTCCGGAAATCCGGAATCCCGCTCTCCGTGGACACGCCCGCGCCGCCGAAGAATACGATATTTTCATGTGTATCAATCAATCTCTGCAGTTCTTCGATTTTTCTTTCCTCTTCCATCTGTCATTCCTCCTTCTGACCAATCATTACCGATTCCGCCGCACGCCCAGAACGACGAACCGTCCAGTCGTATCGCTCGCCGCACAGGTGGACAGCACAATAATATGGCTGTTTTCATCCATCTCCGGCTGCTCCACCGGGATCTCTGACCGTGCCGCCATGGTATTCAGATACTGTACAAACGCTTCACCCCCGCCGGAATGCAGCGTGTAGACATCACTGTCTGCCTCCGTATAAAAGGCAGAAAAAATCTGGTACACATCGTTTGATTCCGGCGTCAGCATCCAGAAATAGACGCTGTCCCTATATTTTTCCTGCTCCTTCATCTGTTTCAATTTTCCGAACATGGAGAGATTCTTCATATTATGACCGTAAACGATTGTGTTTCCATCACTGAAATCACCCTGATTCTGGTAATCGAGGAAAATGGAACCCGCAAAATTGCTCGTTCCCTCGTACGTCGTATGAAGATACGCATCGTTGTCCGGCCCCTGTACGACCGGGTAACTGATGTCGAGAGCTTCGATATAAAGCCATCCCTTCACATCCGGGTTAATCGCTTTTAAGGATTCAAAATCGACGGCAAGCGGCGGTTCTGTCGGATACGACAGTGGTTCCGGCTCCGGTTCGGAAGGCTCCGCCGGTTCGGATTCCGCCTGCGGCTCCTCTGTTTTCGTCGTTGCCGGTGTCTCCGGTGTTTTTGTAATTTCCGTCGTATACTGCTGCAGATCCCGGTATTCATCCGTGCCGGTCTTGTAATCCAGGTAAATGCCGATCAGCTTGTACCCGGAAAAGCAGAAAACAGCAAGTGCCGCTAAAAATACCAGAGTCCAAAGCGGATTGCCGCATTTTTTCTGTTTCTTTTTCTGTTTTCCCATGCGTCTCCTTTATCACTTTTTTACTGTCTGCGCTGTTTTCTGGAAGCGCTCTGAATTTGTCTCAATTATAAGCGTGCCCCTTTCTTTTGTCAACTTATGCCCCCGGAAAAGGATTGCACCCGCCTCCATCTTATGATAGACTAAAAGTCGACTGACAAGTCACTTGTGAATACAGTAACACACCACATACATGAGGAGGAAAATATAAGTAACTAAATATATTGTCAAATGTGATATAACGTGTTTAAATATATAAAAGGAGAATCATATTATGAACACATCAAATATCACAAACTACAAGCCGAAAGATTTTGCTGAACTGTTAGGGATATCTGTTAAAACGTTACAGCGTTGGGACAGAGAAGGAATTTTAAAAGCAAATCGAACTCCGACCGACAGGCGTTATTATACGTATGACCAATATCTTCAATTCAAAGGCATAAATATCGAAAATGATAAACGTCAGGCAGTTATTTATGCCAGAGTATCTACAAAAAATCAAA
>NZ_QTVR01000024.1:0-45472 GCF_003460685.1 Blautia sp. OF03-13
CCGTTGTACGAATGAAATTTTAAATTTTAGTTTAAAAGTTCATTGAACAAAGTTCACAGATAAAAAGTTTTAATCGGAATGGCGATAGCCCAAAAGTATATATTGCTGAAAAAATCTTCTCTTATTATGTTGGATAAAAGTTTCCGTTGTACGAATGAAATTTTAAATTTTAGTTTAAAAGTTCATTGAACAAAGTTCACAGATAAAAAGTTTTAATCGGAATGGCGATAGCCCAAAAGTATATATTGCTGATAATTCCGAAATCTTCATTGATGAAATTGTTAAGGAAATAAAATTATGCCAAGAGAAAGGGTTTCAGTCGATATGCTTAATTTGTAAAACCGAAAAAAATTCAACCTATCTATTTAATAAAATTAAACACAAACTTGATATTCAATTAATTAAAAATGGGAGCGTATCAGATTTACAAGGCGTGTTTATCTTACCAGTATATATGTCAAAGGGATTAGAATTTGATACTGTCTTAATTTGTGATGCAGATAGCCAAAACTACCATGATGAAGATGATAAAAACCTCTTATATGTTGCCTGCACAAGAGCGCTTCACAAACTTAGCTTATTTTGTGAAAATGAGGTTAGCCCGCTGATATAGATAAATTTACAATATATTGAATTGCCTAAATGCCAAACGCAGCGTAAGTGCATATGAACAAAATGATAATAATTAGACAGACCATCTTTCTCTTTTAATGGCATTAAATTGACATTACGCTCTCTATCATATATATTTGTTGCTTACTGTCAAAAACACGACAGAAAAATATAGTTTAAATTCAACGGATAAAAGAGGTAATGAACATGGGGAAATTACTACTGCTGACACTTAACGAACAAGAGGAAACAGCGATTGACAAAATCATATCGGCAATATCTGATTATATACAGATTGAACCCATGCAGATCACAACCGCTTCCGTGTTATCTTTTCCGGGACTGGAAATAAAGCAGAACCAACGCCGGGTATTTCAAGACGGGGAGGAAGTAAGCCTTACCCGCCTTGAATACAGTACCCTTGTATATCTTGCTTCCAACCCCGGCATTGTCCTCACACGGACACAAATATTTGAAGCCGTTTGGAACATGGAAAGTGAAAGCTGCCAGTCAAGCGTTGCAAATGTGATTTACAACCTGCGGAAAAAAATAGAGCCGGACAGCCGCAAGCCCATTTACATAAAAACCGTTTTAGGTATGGGCTACAAGTTTGCTTCCGGGGAATGACAACAGAATAACCGCCGCCCGTTACAGCGGCATACCATGACAGGAAATCAGAAAAGGTTTCCTGTTTTTTTGCGCCAAAAACCGCGCTGATTTTCCAGCTTTGTCGAAAAGTTTTATCAAAAAGTTTTTCAAAACTTTGCCATATTTGCATTTCTCTGCGTAGTAAGGAGTAAAGGGGGAGTTTCGCCGTTTTCTTAGAGCAAGTTTCTACCACGGTGCCAAAATCCGCAATTCTGCGGTTTTGCCCCTCGCGGGAAACTTGTTGGGGAGTGCCTTCCCCAAACCCTGCTATGCGGCTTGCGCCGCTTATCCCCGCCGCGCTCATGCGGCAAGAAAGGAGGTCACGACCATGCGAAAGAAATACAACACACCCCACCGCAGCCGCGTTGTGAAAACCCGGCTGTCCGAAGATGAATACGCCGACTTCACAGCGCGGCTTGCGCCCTATGGTATCAGCCAGTCGGAATTTCTCCGGCAGGCGATACGGCGCACGACCATACGCCCCGTTATCCATGTGTCAGCGGTCAATGATGAACTGCTTTCCGCTGTTGGAAAGCTGGCCGCCGAGTACGGCAGGATCGGCGGCAATCTCAATCAGATTGCCCGGTATCTGAACGAGTACGGCGCACCTTACAATGCGCTGTCCGGCGAGGTGCGCGCTGCCATAGCCGACCTTGCCGCCCTCAAGTATGAAGTCCTCAAGAAAGTAGGTGACGCGGTTGGCAACACTCAAGCATATCAACTCTAAAAATGCCGACTACGGAGCCGCCGAGCAATACCTGCTTTTTGAGCATGACGAGTTTACCATGAAGCCCGTCCTTGATGAAACCGGCAGGCTTATCCCCCGCGAGGACTACCGGCTGTCCACACTGAACTGCGACGGGGAGGATTTTGCCGTTGCGTGTATGCGGGCAAATCTCCGATACGGAAAGAACCAGCAGCGGGAAGATGTAAAAAGCCACCACTATATCATCAGCTTTGACCCACGGGACGGCCCGGACAATGGCTTGACCGTAGACCGGGCGCAGGCATTGGGGGAGCAATTCTGTAAAGAGCATTTCCCCGGCCACCAAGCCCTTGTATGCACCCACCCGGACGGGCATAACCACAGCGGCAACATTCATGTGCATATCGTTATCAATTCGCTGCGGATAGAGGAAGTGCCGTTCCTGCCCTATATGGACAGGCCAGCCGATACAAAGGCCGGTTGCAAGCACCGCTGTACCGACGCAGCCTTGCGCTACTTCAAGTCCGAAGTCATGGAGATGTGCCACCGGGAGGGGCTTTACCAAATCGACCTCTTGAACGGCAGTAAGAACCGCGTGACCGACCGGGAGTATTGGGCGCAGAAAAAAGGACAGGCCAAGCTGGACAGGCAGAACGCCCCCATGATTGCAGGCGGTATCACGCCCCGGCAGACCAAGTTTGAAACGAACAAAGAGAAGCTGCGGCAGACCATACGGAAAGCCCTTGCCACCGCCGCCAGCTTTGACGAATTTTCCTCTCTGCTGCTGCGGGAGGGCGTGAGCGTTAAGGAGAGCCGTGGGCGGCTTTCCTACCTCACGCCGGACAGGACGAAGCCCATTACCGCCCGGAAGCTGGGCGACGACTTTGACCGCGCCGCTGTCTTTGCCGTTTTGGAGCAGAACGCCGCCAGAGCCACAGAAAAGGCCGCAGCCATACCCGAATACCCCCGGCATGGGAAAACCGGCATACAGCCTACAAAAGCCCCACAAACCGCCCCGAAACTCGTCGGCGCAAGCTCCATATCCTTCGCTTCCCCGCAAGCGGGAAAGCTCACTCATTCCGCTGCTTCTCCTCTCCCCGCAAAGCCAGACGGCTTTGCGGGGGCCCCAAGTGTGCAGCGGCTTGTGGACATTGAAAAGAAGCTGGCCGAGGGCAAAGGCCGGGGCTATGAACACTGGGCGAAGATACACAATCTGAAGCAGGCAGCCAAGACGCTGAATGTGTATCAGGAATACGGCTTTACTTCCCCGGAGCAGTTAGAAGCCGCTGTTGATACCGCCTATCAGGAAATGCGCCAGACCAGCGGCGAACTGAAAGCACTGGAAACCAAGCTACAAGGGAAAAAGGAGTTGCAGCAACAGGTACTTGCCTATGCCAAGACCAAGCCCGCCCGTGACGGGCTGCGGGCGCAGAAATCGCAGAAAGCCCGTGACGCATACCGGCAGGCAAACGAGAGCGATTTTATCATAGCCGACGCAGCCGCCCGGTATTTCAAGGCGCATGGCATTACCAAGCTGCCCGCCCGGAAAGCGTTGCAGGCCGAGATCGAGCAGCTTATCTCCGAGAAAGACGGCCTGTATAACACCTATCACGAACAGAAACAGCGGTTCAAGGAGTTGCAGACCGTCAAGCGGAACATCGACCAGATTTTGCGCCGGAACGAGCCGCACCGCAGAAAGGAGCAGAGCCATGAGCGATAAGTTACCGAGAATGGACTACCGCCAGCATCGGCGGGCGCGGCGGCTGGTACATGAGTGTTGTAACTACGACGAGGGAAACTGCCTGCTGTTAGACGACGGGGAGCCTTGCGTGTGCGTCCAGAGCATTTCCCTTTCCCTCATGTGCCGCTGGTTCCGTGTGGCTGTTCTGCCCCTTGACGGGGAACTGGCCGCAGCCCTCTTGCACCGAGGGAGCCGGAAACGCTGCGCCGTCTGCGGGGCGGCATTTGTCCCCAAATCCAACCGGGGGAAATACTGTCCCGGCTGCGCCGGACGCATGAAGAAAATCAAAGCCGCCGAGAGAAAGCGGAAACAAAGGCAGAAATGTCACGCTTTAGAGCCTTTCAAACCCGCATAAATCAAGGCTTTTTTCGTGGGTGTCAAAGGGTACGCGATACATTTATCCTTTTCCACCGGAAACGCCGTTCTAAGGCGTGACAAAACGCCAAAATCAACCCGAAACACAGGGAGGTGATACTATCGCTGATTATATCATGGCAGACACGCCGCTGCCTATCTATCTGCCCTACCCCCGTTTCCTGCTGAAAATGGAGATTTCCCAGACCGCCAAGCTGCTGTATTCGCTGCTGTTAGACCGTTCCACACTTTCCCAGAAGAACAAGTGGCAGGACGACGAGGGCAGGATATATATTATCTATCCCATCGCGGAGATAGCCGAAATACTGGATAAGGGCAGCACCACCATAAAGGGGGCGCTTAATGAACTGGACATGGCGGGGCTGCTGGAACGGGAACGGGGCGGCTTCTCCGCACCGAACCGCCTATATGTGAAAGTGCCGCGTGTGCCACAGGTACAGTTTTCCGACCAACTGATGGCCGGAAATCCGACCCTCATAGAGCCGGAAAACCGTCCTACTGATGGTCAGAAAACCGACCTTATGATGGTCGGAAAACCGTCCCCTAACCAAACTACTATAAACAACCTTACAGAGAGCCAAACAATGGGAGTGAGTGGGGAGCCGCCCGCGCCCTATGGCCGATACCAGAATATTTTTCTGTCGCAGACCGAATACGACGAGTTGCAGGCAGAGTACCCCGACAGGTTGGAACGGTTCATCGAGGAAATGAGCCGCTACCTTGCCGCCAACGGGAAAAGTTATCAGAACTATGCCGCCGCCCTGCGGATATGGGCGGGGAACGACAAAAAGAAAGCCCCGAAAAAGGGCATACCAGACTACTCATGCAAGGAGGGCGAGAGTTTATGAAGAACGAAATCAACGCTGTTTTGGAGAATATGACGGCCACCACCCCGGAGCCGGAGGACTACACCGGCGAGGACGGTTTACTGTACTGCGGCAAGTGCCGCAAGCCGAAAGAAGCCTATTTTGCGCCGGATAAGGCTGCTATCTTTGGCCGTGACCGCCACCCGGCAGAGTGCGACTGTCAGAGAGCCGCCCGCGAGGAACGGGAGGCCGCAGAGAAGCGGCGCAGGCACCTTGACACCGTGGAGGAACTGAAACGCCGGGGCTTTACCGACCCCACCATGCGGGACTGGACTTTTGAGAACGACAACGGCAGAAATCCGCAGGCCGGGATTGCCCGCCGGTATGTGGAACACTGGGAGGATATGCGAGCCGACAATATCGGCTGCCTGTTCTGGGGCGGCGTGGGAACCGGGAAAAGCTACCTTGCGGGCTGTATTGCAAACGCCCTCATGGAGAAAGAAATCCCCGTCCACATGACGAACTTTGCCCTTATCCTCAACGACCTTGCCGCCAGCTTTGAGAACCGCAACGAGTACATTTCCCGCCTTTGCCGCTATCCGCTGCTTATCCTTGACGACTTCGGCATGGAGCGCGGCACCGAGTATGGATTGGAACAGGTTTTCAATGTGATTGACAGCCGTTACCGTAGCGGCAAGCCGCTGATCGTCACGACCAACCTCACGCTGGACGACCTGCGGAACCCGGAGGACACCGCCCATTCCCGGATTTATGACCGCCTGCTTTCCATGTGCGTCCCGGTACGCTTTACCGGCGACAACTTCCGGCAGGAAACCGCGCAGCGGAAAATGGAGAGCATGAAGAAACTGATTACCGACTGAAAGGAGTATTGCCTATGGCAGATAGACAGCAGCACGACACCCGCACCACCCGCCGCCCCGACTGCGTGACGGAAATCCGCATGGGCAATTCCGTCCTTGTCGTGTCCGGCTATTTCAAGAAAGACACCACGACCACCGCCGCCGACAAAATGGCGCGGGTACTGGAAGCGGAAGCCGCTGCTACACAAAAATCGGCAATTTGACAAATCATAAAGAAGCTGATTTTACACTTTTGCCGCTATACAGCCCGCCCTATTCCGTGGTACAATGAAACCACGGAATAGTGGGGCTGGCTGTCGGAAACGGAGGATTTTATGTTAAGACAAGCCACCCAAAACCTCATTACCGCCCTTTATCCGAGATTGTCCCATGAGGACGAATTGCAAGGCGAGAGCAATTCCATATCGAACCAGAAAAGGATTTTGGAAACCTACGCCAAGCAGAACGGCTTTACCAATCTGCGCTGGTACACCGACGACGGCTTCTCCGGCGCAAACTTTCAAAGACCCGGTTTTCAAGCCATGCTTGCAGACATTGAAGCCGGGAAAGTGGGTACGGTCATAGTCAAGGACATGAGCCGGTTAGGGCGAAACTACTTGCAGGTAGGGTTTTACACGGAAATGCTGTTCCCCCAAAAGGGAGTGCGTTTTATCGCTGTCAACGACAATGTGGACAGCGCAAACGGCGGCATGGACAACGATTTTACCCCTCTGCGAAATCTGTTCAATGAATGGCTGGTGAGAGATACGAGCAAGAAAATCAAGGCAGTAAAACGAGCAAAAGGCATGAGCGGCAAGCCTGTTACCAGCAAGCCGGTCTATGGCTACCTCATGGACGAGGACGAGAACTATATCGTTGACGAGGAAACCGCGCCGGTTGTCCAGCAGATATACCAGCTTTGCCTTGCCGGGAACGGACCGACCAAGATTGCCCGTATGCTTACGGAGCAGCAAATCCCCACGCCGGGGACGCTGGAATACCGCAGGACGGGCAGCACCCGCCGCTACCACCCCGGCTATGAGTGCAAGTGGGCGACGAACACCGTCGTGCATATCCTCGAAAACCGGGAGTACACCGGCTGTCTGGTGAACTTCAAGACGGAGAAGCCTCTTACAAGGTCAAGCACAGTGTAGAGAACCCCGTGGAGAAGCAGGCCATTTTTGAGAACCACCATGAGCCTATCATAGACCGGGAAACATGGGAGCGCGTGCAGGAGTTACGCAAGCAACGCAAACGCCCGAACCGCTATGATGAAGTGGGGCTGTTCTCCGGTATGCTGTTCTGCGCCGACTGCGGCCATGTGATGTACCAGCAGCGGTATCAGAACAAAACCCGCAAGCAGGACTGTTACATCTGCGGCAGCTACAAGAAGCGCACCCGCGACTGTACGGCGCACTTTATCCGCACCGACCTGTTGACCGCCGGTGTCCTCTCCAATCTCCGGCAAGTAACGGAATATGCCGCCAAGCATGAGAGCCGCTTTGTGAAGCTGCTTATCCAGCAGAACGAGATCGGCGGCAAGAGAAAGACCGCCGCAGCCACCAAGCAGCTTGAACAGGCGCAGGAGCGCATTGCCGAAGTGAGCCGCATTATCAAGCGGCTGTATGAGGACAATGTAAACGGCAAAATCAGCGACGAGCGTTTCATGGAACTGTCGGCAGACTATGAGCAGGAGCAGCGGGAACTGAAAGACCGCGCCGCCGCTTTGCAGGCCGAACTGGACAAGTCGCAGGCCGCCACCGTCAACGCGGAAAAGTTTATGGGTATCGTCCGAAAGCACCTTGCCTTTGAGGAATTGACCCCCACCCTCTTGCGGGAAATGATTGAAAAAATCGTCGTGCATGAGTGCAGCTATGACGAGAACGGCACCCGCAGGCAGGACATTGAGATTTATTACAGCTTTGTCGGCAAGATTGACTTGCCCGAAGCCTAACGCCCGACCTATCCGACACAATGGCCAAGTGCCGGATAGGAACGGCAAAATTTTTTACACTTCTATTACTTCTTTATCGCACATAAGCAAAGAGCCAGGGCATGAAGCAGTTCATGGCTAATTAGTTGGAACAAAAAACGAAAGGAAGAGCACAATCCAGACGGTATCAGCGGCAGGCTACAAGAATAAATTGTGATTTCACAAGATTGGTGCTATAATAAGAGAAAAGTTCCTGCCGGGGCAGCCGCCCCGGTGGTATGGATAGAAAGGCAGGAAAACAATATGCACATCAGCTATAAACCACTCTGGCACACACTGTTAGAGCGTGATATGAGAAAAGAGGATTTAAGGCTTGCCGCTGGTATGACAACAAATATGATTGCCAACATGAGCAAAGAGGGAAAGCACATCAGCATGGATACATTAGCCCGTATCTGCGAAACGCTGAATTGTGAGATTACCGATGTGATTGAGTTAGTACCAGACGAGCCTGCTTCCACAGGAGGTAAGGAACATGAGCGAATTGAAACCAAGAATAACGGAAAACGGAATTGATTATATCCTTGTCGGAGATTATTACATCCCGGACTTGAAACTGCCGGAGGAACACCGCCCTATCGGAAAGTACGGACGGATGCACCGGGAATATTTAAGGGAAGTCCACCCAGCCAGATTGAATACATTGATACTGACCGGGGAATTGTGGACATATCTTGCAGACCTGAACGAACAGGCACAGGAACGGTTAGACACCATCATGGAGCAGATGAAAACTGCCGAGGGCGTAACCGAGGAATTGAAGCGTACCCACCAAATGGAATGGGTGCAGCGTTGCAATAACATTCATAACCGGGCAGAAGAAATTGTTTTGCATGAGATGATTTATTCATAACGGGAGCAATTAAATCGGAGGTATATAAGATGATTGAAATTGTATTTGGTGAAAGTGCCTGTGGAAGTTTGAAAATTGCCCAAACTTACGGCAAGGGAAAGTATAGAGGAAGTGCTGTTTCAATATTTATGAGGCATGAAGACGGGAGTGTTCCATCTTCAGATGAAATGAAAAAAGCACAGCTTCAAGCACAGGAACAAGAACGCATTGCTTGGGAGAATGCTATTCCATTGGGAGGCAAGAGCTGTGATGTTTATTGTTTTGATATGGCTCTTAGTGTGGGAGATATTTCTGATAATGGAATTGGCGAACAGCGGAAAAATGTTTTCAAGAAAATGCTGTCTGTCTGCTTTGTAGAGGATTTAGATTATCAGGTTGAAGAAAAAATACAGAAAATTAAAACTACATTGACCTCAGTGATTGAACGATATGTAGCTGGGGAAGAAATTCGCATTTGGTATAGCTATAATCCAGATGAGCTTTGTGGTATGTATTGGCTTATGAAACAACTTCAACCCTTAAACTGCCAGACAACAATTTATTTGGTTAAGTTACCTACATGGGAATATGGAAAAGAAAATACTATGACATCCAAAATAGCATGGGGCGAGGTCTCTCCTGGCGAATGGGGAAACTATATAACTCTACAAGAGAAAGCTAATCCTGTATTTCTTTCAGCTTGTGCTATGAAATGGAATCAACTTCAAAATGAAAATGCACCTTTGCGTGCAATGTTAAATGGTAAATTGCAAAGCGTTTCAGAAGATATATATGATAGTTTCATTCTTCGTGAAATTGCGGAACAGCCAGAGCAATTCAAAATGGCTATTGTCATAGGTAATGTTTTAGGAAAATATCAACTTGGAATTAGTGATGTATGGATTTCCAATCGCATTGATAAAATGCTTGAAGATGGTGTGTTGGAAATTATACAGGACGCACCAAAGGGAGAAACAAATTATCGCCGAATATTAAGAAAACGAATGAAGTAATAACCACAGCACAAACCGCTGCTACATGGAATCCAACAAACCATGCAACAGCGGTTTTCTTTTACCGTTTTTTCCTCTGGTTGATAGGCGTTCCCGTTTTCTTTGATTTTTGGAGAATCCGAATAAGCCAGCGAAATTCTTCTTCCGATAAATTTTTGTAGTTGATACCGAGCTGCTTGCAGTAAAGCACTGCCAGTTTTTCCAAACGGCTGCCCTTGAAATTTTCGACCGCTTCCAGATTTTCTTTCAGTTCATTGGCAACAGTGGTCTGGGGCGCACTCTCACTATCCTTTTTATGGGTTTCCCGAATATCCCGGATAATCAGGTTTAGGTCATCCAGAACCATGTGGCTGAAATATTCATCATCACTGATATGGGCGGCTTGCAGCACTTTCAAATGTGGGTCATCTTCGCCAGGGCGATACCGTTCTATGATTTCATGCCGGACAGTATCGACAAGGGTGTTGAGGTTTTGAATCTGCATGGTGGCAATCCCATCCACATAAATCTCAATGTCCGCAAGAAACTTGATAAAGTCCTTATGGGTGGCAAGTTCGCAGAGCAGACGGTTGTTGATCCGTCCGCTTTTCAGAAGTGCAACCATTTCATCGTTCAAATGCAGCTCCGTCAGTGGCGTGTTGATCTGCTCCCTGTTCTCTGTCCGGCACAGCAGATAATCGACGGAAACCCCATAGAAGTCTGCCAGCGTGATAAGGTTGCCATGATTGATTTCCTTAAAATCTTCTTTTTCATAACTGCCAAGGGCTGATTTAGAAATACCCGTTAGTTTTGATAGTTCTTCCAGATTTAAGCCTTTGTCCTTGCGGAGTTCCCAAAGGCGTTCCTGTATGCTTGTTGCTCCTTTCATGGGCACACGCTCCTTTCCAACGGTTTCATTGCTGCCGCTTATCTGGATTATATCACACTTTCCGTAATCGTGGAAATTTCTGATTTTTACCCTTAATTCCTACTTTGTGGACATACGGCACAGGGCACAAAAATGTTCTATGATACAGGTAGTTCATCGATGGATTATTCCAATCGAATGACCAGCCTGTGTGGGATATGCTTCCCCGGCGATGTAGCGCCATGAATTTTGGCAGGGATATGGAGGAACCCTGACCGAAACGAGCGTACCAAAGGGAGCGATACGCCGCTGTGAGATTCAGGGGAGGAACGACACCGGGGAGAACTGGCGAACTGACACCGAAATGATACCGAAACACGACAATCTGATAGGGGGATAGTCTACCCTATCGCTGATACTTCGGGAGATTTTAAGCGGCTCTATGGCTGTAATTTTGCCGAAAATCGCCCCGAGACCATACACTAAAACGGGAGGAAACACAATATGCCGAGAATGAGCAAAAAGAGGAAGCATGAGCTTTCCTTTTACCTCAATGACCGGGGGCGTGTCACTTACAACGAATTATGCCGGAAATGCCAGCATGGGTGCAAGCAGAGCTTCCGGGCGGTTGTGATTGACTGCCCCTGTTATTTATCCAAACGAGCAAAGAAAAAGGAGGAACACACCGAATGAATTTTGAATTTATGACGATAGACACACCATTACCGCCCTGTATGCCATTTCCCAGAGCGTTGACAGGATTTCCAGTCAGCAGCACCGCAAAGGTCATGTACTGCCGGATGCTGGACGCTATGCTATCCAAAGGGAAGGAGGACGAGAACGGAATCCTGTTTGTCTGCTTCCCCATCACAGCCATTGCCGCAGTCCTGTCCCGCAGCCCCATGACGGTCAAGCGTTCTCTGAATGAACTGGAAACCGCCGGACTTATCATGCGGGTGCGTCAGGGCATTGGAGAACCAAACAGGATTTATGTGCTGATACCGGGAAAGGAGGACGCTGCCCTTGCCTGATACCTCAAAACTGGAAAAGCTCAACCGGGAGTTGGAAAAAAGCGAAAAGAAACTGCGGAAAGCCATCAATGATGAAAAGGCATTGCAGCACCAGTTGAAGCAGCTTACCCGAAAGGAACGGACGCATCGGCTCTGTACTCGTGGCGGTATGCTGGAAAGTTTTCTGCAAGAGCCGGAACGCCTGACAGATGATGATGTCATGCTGCTGTTGAAACTCATTTTTCACAGGCAGGACACGCAGGAACTATTGAAAAAACTGCTGGAACGGGAGAAGCTGGAAACCCCTTAGTTTACTAAGGGCGCAATTATACACCACCCAAAGGTTGGTGCATTGCGTTCTCCGAAGGCTCCTCGCCGGAGGGCTGTGATTTTCCGCAGCCACGGACTGCTCCAAATCAAACAGGGGACGCTACACTTCCCCTGCGCTGGCTTTCGCCAGCTACCCTTTTGTGGACTTGCCATCTGGGGACACCTTGCGTTGCAAGCTGTTCCCAGCCGACAAGTTTTACAGAATCAGTTTTCTGTCTTTTGAGAAGAAATGAAAAATGTTATACTAAAAAATGAAAATGCCTATTGACTCTCACGGAACGTCATAGATTAAAGTTACCTTATCAGGAACAGGAGGTCAGCAGCTATGAGGACAGTAAAAGAAATATCAGATTTAACAGGTATCAGCGTTCGCACGCTTCACTATTATGATGAAATCGGGTTGTTAAAGCCAACAGAAAAAAGTGATGCGGGATACCGGCTTTATGACGATAAGGCACTGGAAACATTACAACAGATTTTATTTTTCCGTGAGTTTGATATCTCCTTGAAAGAAATCAAAGCTGTTTTGGACAATCCGGCTCTTGAAAGAAATCAGATTCTACAAGTACAGCGAAAAATGTTGGTAACAAAGAAAGAACGAATGGAACGTCTGATTGCCAGCATTGATGACATTCTGAAAGGAGAGAACAAAATGGATTTTACAATTTTTACCAAAACAGAAGTAGAAGAAATGTTCCAAACCATGCTTGAGCATATGCCGGAGAATATGAGAAACATTGCAATTAAAGAATTTGGTAGCATTGAACAATGGAAAAAGCATTATATGGAAGTCGTATCTTCGGAAGAAATGCAGAAAGGCTATGCAAAGGTAGTTGAATGGTATGGTGGAAAGGACAAGTTTCTGTCTGTTGCCCGAACTCCCGTCAGCAAAGAAGTTGCAGAAAGCTATAACAAACGGATAGAAGCGATTTTGCAAAAACTGATTGCAAAACAGAATTGTGACATAGATTCTTTTGAAGTAAAAGAGCTTGTTGGAGAATATGGCTTTGTTATGAAACAGCTTGCCCAGATAAAAGAAGAAAAAGGCTTTATGATGGCACAGACGCAGTATTACCGCAATGAACAAATCAAACCAATGATAGACGAAAAATACGGTGAAGGGGCTTCTGATTTCTTTGCACAGGCAATAGAAAACTATTATAAAGTTAAGTAATCTTGAATTTTAACTAAATACCCGCCGCCCCCAGCGGCACACCAAGCAGGAAATCTGAAAAAGGTCTCCTGCTTTTTTTATACCTAAAATCGGAAAGGAGGAACACTAAATGCCCTGTCCACACAATCAAATCTCCATCGTCCAGCGTAGCAACCGCCAGTCTGCTGTTGCCGCCGCTGCTTACCAAAGCGGCGAAAAGCTGTTCTGTGAATACGACCAGCAAGTGAAGCACTACCCAGAAAAGCGTGGTATCGTCCATAATGAAATCCTGCTCCCGGCAAATGCCCCGCCAGAGTATGCAGACCGCAATACCTTATGGAACGCCGCCGAAGCTGTTGAGAAGCAATGGAACTCCCAGCTTGCAAGGCGGTGGGTGCTTTCCATTCCCAGAGAGATACCGCCCGACCAGTACGCCGCCCTTGTCCGGGATTTCTGCAATCAGCAGTTTGTTTCCAAAGGAATGTGCGTGGATTTTGCCATCCATGACAAAGGGGACGGAAACCCTCACGCTCATGTCATGCTGACTATGCGGGCAATGGATGAACATGGGAAATGGCTTCCCAAGAGCCGCAAGGTTTATGACCTTGACGAGAACGGGGAACGGATAAAACTTCCGTCCGGCAGATGGAAAAGTCACAAGGAAGATACGGTTGACTGGAACGACCGCAAGTATTGTGAAATCTGGCGGCATGAATGGGAGATCATCCAGAACCGCTATCTGGAAGCCAACAACCGCCCGGAGCGGGTGGATCTCCGTTCTTATGAAAGACAGGGGCTTGATATTATCCCTACCGTCCATGAGGGTGCTGCTGTCCGGCAGATGGAAAAGCGAGGGATTCAGACCAACATCGGAAATCTGAACCGGGAAATCAAAGCCGCCAACAGCCTGATGAAGTCTATCCGGCAGCTTATTAAAAATCTCAAAGGCTGGATTATCGAGCTTAGTGAAAAACGAAAAGAACTGCTTGCGGAAAAAGCTGCGGAGGAAGCGGTATTTCTTCCCAATCTGTTGATGAAGTACATGGAGGTACGAAAGGCAGAACGGAGCGACTGGACACGGGCGGGACAAAACCGTGGAACTTCCAAAGACTTAAAGGCAGTCAGCGAAGCCCTGTCCTATCTTCAGAGAAAGGGACTTTCCACCGTGGAGGATTTGGAAAACTTTATAGAAACGTCCGGGAAATCTGCCGCCGACTACCGAAAGCAGATGAAGCCAAAGGAAACCCGCAGCAACGTGATTGACGCTATCCTTGCCGCCCGGACGGACTGTAAGGAATGTAAGCCCGTTTATGAGAAATACCAGAAGATATTTTTCAAGAAAACTAAGGAAAAATTCAAGCTGGAACACCCGGAGGTTGCCCGGTTTGAGAAAGCCAGTGCCTACCTTGCCAAGCACCCGGATGATAAGGACAGCACGAAAAAGGAGCTTTTGCAGGAACAGGCGAAGCTTGTGGGCGAAATCGCAGACTTGAAAGTACCGTTGACCGAGGTGCAGGAAGATTTGAAGAAGCTGCGGGACATCCGCTACTGGGTACGGAAAGCCACACCCGGCACAGAGGAAAGCAAAGAGCCGCCCAAGAAGCAGCCCCTCAAAGAAGTCTTGCAGGATAAGGCTGACGAGAAGAAAGCACAGAAAAACGCCCCGGCGCAGACGAAACACAAACAACAGGATATGGAACTTTAACAGGCACTTGTCATTTTCAGATTGAGAATGATAAGTGCCTTTTCTTTTTTACAAGGAGGAATTGATTTGAATGTATTTGAAGCTGTGAAGCAGTCCGTTACGACAAGACAGGCTGCGGAGCATTACGGAATCCGGGTAAACAGAAACGGGATGGCTTGCTGCCCGTTCCACAACGATAAGACCCCCAGCATGAAGCTGGACAAGCGTTTCCACTGCTTCGGATGTGGTGCAGATGGGGATGTGATTGATTTTGTAGCTGCCCTGTACGGGCTGGGGAAAAAGGAAGCCGCCGCACAGTTGGCGAGTGACTTCGGGCTTGCCTATGAGGACTGGAAGCCACCGGGCAGGGCAAGGAAGCCCAAGCCCCGGCAGAAATCCCCGGAAGAACAGTTCCGGGAAGCAAAGGCACATTGCTTCCGTGTCCTTGCCGATTATCTACACCTCTTACGGGTATGGAAAACCGACTATGCCCCGCACTCCCCGGAGGAAGCGTTTCATCCCCGGTTCGTGGAAGCCTTGCAGAAGCAAGCCCATGTGGAATATCTGCTGGATGTGCTGCTGTTCGGGGAGACAGAGGAAAAAGCGGTTTTGATTATGGACTACGGAAAGGATGTGATACAGCTTGAACAGCGAATGGCAGAGCTTGCAGCCGCAGACGCAGCAAGAACTAAAAAACACCATGAACGCCATGCAGCCGCCCCAGAGCGTTGAGGAAGTAAAGGCAACTCTGGAAACCACCGAGAAAGGCGGCGTCCGCCAGAGCATACGGAACTGCCTGACCGTATTCCAGCGTGACCCTGTGCTTGCCGGGGCAATCGCCTACAACATCCTGACCGACCGCAAGGACATCATAAAGCCCATCGGTTTTCACAGAGAAAGCACAGCCCTGACCGATACGGACATGAAGTATCTGCTTCTCTATCTGGAGGAAACCTACGGGCTTACCAGTGAGAAAAAGATTGAAACCGCCATCGGGATTGTGGCGAATGAGAATAAGTACCACCCCATCCGGGATTTTCTGAACAGCCTTGCATGGGACGGGACTGAGCGCATCCGCTTCTGTCTGCGGCACTTTCTGGGAGCTGATGTGGACGATTACACCTATGAAGCCTTGAAGCTGTTCATGCTGGGGGCGATTACAAGGGCATTTAAGCCCGGAAGCAAGTTTGAAATCATGCTGTGTCTGGTAGGCGGTCAGGGGGCTGGCAAATCCACCTTCTTCCGGCTGCTGGCAGTCCGGGACGAGTGGTTTTCCGATGATTTGCGGAAGCTGGACGATGATAACGTGTACCGCAAGCTGCAAGGTCACTGGATAATTGAAATGTCGGAAATGATGGCAACCGCCAATGCCAAGAGCATTGAGGAAATCAAGTCCTTTCTAAGCCGCCAGAAAGAGGTTTACAAAATTCCCTATGAAACTCACCCGGCAGACCGCCCCCGTCAATGCGTGTTCGGCGGCACTTCCAACGCCCTTGACTTTCTCCCCCTTGACCGTTCCGGCAACCGCCGATTTATCCCGGTCATGGTGTACCCGGAGCAAGCCGAGGTTCACATTTTGGAGGACGAAGCCGCTTCCAGAGCCTATATCAGCCAGATGTGGGCGGAAGCAATGGAGATTTACCGAAGCGGCATGTTCAAGCTGTCATTCAGCCCAGCCATGCAGCGGTATCTCAAAGAACACCAGCGGGATTTTATGCCGGAGGACACCAAAGCCGGGATGATACAGGCTTACCTTGATAAGTACACCGGGGAAACGGTCTGCTCCAAGCAGCTCTACAAGGAAGCCTTAAACCACACCTTTGATGAGCCGAAGCAATGGGAAATCCGGGAAATCAACGAGATAATGAACCAGTGCATTACCGGGTGGAACTACTTTTCCAATCCGAGGATGTTTGCGGAATACGGCAGACAAAAGGGCTGGGAGCGTGAAATCCCGGCAACGGACACCGACAACCCGCCCGAAAAATCTATGGACGGTTTTGTGGAGGTCACAGAGCAGATGGAGCTTCCATTCTGAAAATGACAGCCCGTTGCCGACTTCGTTGCTATCCCGTTGCCGAGCCGGTTGCCGGGGAAAATCCCTTATTTCCGGGCTTTTTCCCTCTCTGACAACCAAAACAACAGAAAAATAAAAGAAAAGTATAAATAGTAATCAACGCCAGATTGAGATTGTTTGCAAGGTCTTTTGAAGCCCGTTGCCGGACTTCGTTGCCGACCGTTCTCTGTCTGGCTATTTTCATGTATGGAGGATAACTGCCTATGGCGAAAAATAAGACCAAGATTGAAGTGACAACCGTATTTGACGGGGAACTGGACGCCACCGATGTGTTCGTCAGCCTGATTTCCCAGAAATACGGCAAAACAAATACAAAAGAATATCTTGCTAAAAAGAAAGATTTGAAGTATAATGAAGATGAGGTTCAACAGAGCCAGATACCGTCTGGATTGTGTGGGTAAATGGCTATGATGAACGAAATGGAATACAGAACAATCGGTTCAGCACTTGCCGGGGGCTATCGTGCGGCGGTCTATTGCAGGCTGTCAAAGGACGATGACCTGCAAGGCGAAAGTGCCAGTATCGCAAACCAGCGTGATATGCTGGAAAAATACTGCGAAAAGCAGGGATGGGAGGTTGTGGCAGTCTATCAGGACGATGGCTTCACAGGTCTTAACATGGAGCGTCCTGATTTACAGAGAATGTTGAGAGCCATTGAGCGCAGGCAAATCAACCTTGTCATCACGAAAGACCTCAGCCGACTGGGGCGTAACTATCTGCAAACAGGGCATTTGATTGAGGACTTTTTCCCAAGAAACGGTGTCCGCTATATCGCCATGAATGACGGTATCGACACTCTGCGGGATAACAACGATATTGCCCCGTTCAAGAATATCCTGAACGAGATGTACAGCAAGGATATTTCCAAGAAAGTCCATTCATCTTATCTTCTGAAAGCGCAGAAAGGACAGTTTACCGGGTGTCTTGCCCCGTTTGGGTATCGGAAAGACCCGGAGGACAAGAACCATCTGCTCATTGACGAGGAAACAGCCCCGATTGTGCGGCTGATTTTCGGATATGCCCTGAACGGTCATGGTCCGAACTATATCCGCAGACGGCTGGAGGAAGAAAAAATCCCCTGCCTACATGGTGGAACCGGGAACGGGGGTTTCGCAATACCCGCACCAAATGGGAAAAGAAAGACCCGGAAAACGGGCGGTATATGTGGGACTTCTCCGTTATCAAAGATCTTTTGATGAATCCCGTCTACACCGGGGCGATTGCTTCCCAGAAAAAAGACTACCGTTTCAAAATCGGAACGATTGGGGAAAAGAAGCCGGAGGACTGGATTGTGGTGGAGGGACAGCATGAACCGCTGATTGACCGCATGAGCTTTGACATTGTGCAGAACAAGCTGAAATCCCGCCAGCGTCCGGGGCAGACAAATGAAATCAGCCTGTTTGCCGGATTGATAAAATGCGGCGAGTGTGGGAAATCTCTGACGATACGCTACACAAACGCAAAACATCCCCAGCGGATTTATTCCTGCAAGACCTACAATGCCTTTGGAAAGAACCACTGCACCCAGCACCGGATTGACTATGACACCCTTTACAGCCATGTGCTGCGGAAAATCCGGGAATGTGCCAGAGCCGCCCTGATGGACGGGAAAGCGGTTGCTGACCGCCTGACCAATACCTGTGAAGCCGAGCAGCGGGAACAGCGGGAAGCAATGGAACGCTCCCTTACAAGGGACGAGGAACGGATTGAGGTTCTGGACAAAATGGTAATGCGGCTTTATGAAGATATGATTGCAGGGCGTATCAGTGAGCAGAACTTCAACACCATGCTGGAAAAGACACAGACCGAGCAGACGGAACTTAAAACAAAAGTGTCCGAGGGCAGAAAGCGGCTGTCCGATGAAGTCCAGCTTGCCAATGACGCAAAACAATGGGTGGAAGCCATTCAGGAATACGCCAACATCACAGAGTTGGACGCAGCCACCCTCAACCGCTTAATCAAAGAAATCGTCGTGCATGAGCGCATTGACGAAGATAAAACAAGACACATTTCTATCGAAATTCATTTTAATCTCAAACCCATCCCGGAGGTGGAACAGGTCACTGCCTGACCTGTCCCGCCGGGACGGTTCTCTTAAAAACACCATATAGATTTTTTGTACGCCGCCGCCCGCCATCGAGCAGAGTTTTACACCTAATTGGGGATAAAACAGCTCATGGCGGGCGGCGGTGTCGTTCTGATCGGCCTTCAGCTTATCCCTCTGCTGTCCGGCCTGTTCAGCTAAGTGTCACCCGTTGTCCCTTTTCCAGAAAAGGAGCTGATGTATGGACTTTATCATCGACGCAATCGTTGAATGGCTGAAAGGTCTGCTCGTCGATGGTATCATGGGAAATCTGGATGGCCTTTTCGATAACGTCAATCAGAGCGTTGGCGAGATCGCCACACAGGTAGGCACGACCCCGGCGGACTGGAACGCCGGGGTCTTTTCCATGATACGACAGATCTCCGAAACTGCCATTCTGCCAATCGCCGGGGTCATCCTCACTTTTGTTATGACCTATGAACTGATACAGATGCTCATAGAACGCAACAACCTCCATGAAGTTGACACATGGATGTTTTTTAAGTGGGTGTTCAAAACCTTTGTGGCTGTGATGATCCTGACGAATACCTTCAATATCGTGCTGGCGGTCTTTGATGTGAGCCAGCATGTGATACAGCAGTCAGCGGGCATTATCCAGAACGGGACAGAGATCACGCCGGATGTGCTGGACAGTCTGCGGACAGAGCTTGAGGCGATGGAGTTAGGCCCTCTGTTCGGACTCTGGCTCCAGTCCTTCCTGATCCAGCTTACCATGATTGCCTTAAACATCGTGATTTTCGTCATCGTATATGGCCGTATGATTGAAATTTATTTACTCACAAGTTTAGCGCCTATCCCGTTTGCCACCGTCCCCAACAGGGAAACCGGACACATGGGGCAGAACTATTTCCGCTCCCTCTTTGCGGTGGGCTTTCAAGGTCTATTGATCTTGGTCTGTGTCGCCATCTATGCGGTGCTGATCCAGAGTATCGCCACCGACGGCGACCCCATCGGGGCGATCTGGGGCTGCGTGGGATATACGGTGCTGCTGTGTTTTACCTTATTCAAAACAGGCAGTCTTGCAAAATCCATCTTCGGCTGCCATTAAGAGACTTCGGGCCATGCTGACCCGAAGCGGAAAGGAGGCGGTATGCCCCGGCGTTACAAACAGGGTGCGGACGGACAGCCGCACCCGGCTTTCTATGGAAAGCTCCCCGAAGAATTTTCTAAAGCAGACACCATGCGCTTTATGGTGGAAACCGATCTGAAACTGTCCGGGTGCGTATCGGCGGACACGCTGGCGGCACTCCGGGCGGAAGGCTATGACTACAAGGACGGGAACCTTGTTCCCGCCGGAAAGGAGGAAACCATGCAGGAAAAGGTTGCAAACACCACCCCGGCCGCACCGTTGAAGCTGGATGTAAGCGTGCGGGTCATCGAACCTGTGAAAAATCTGATGGGCTTTGCCAGCGTGAAATTCAATGACTGCTTTGTGGTGGAAAATCTGAAAATCGTACAGGGCAGCAAGGGGCTCTTTCTTGGGATGCCCAGCCAGCCAGACGGCAAAGGCGGCTACCGGGATATGGCCTACCCTGTCACAAAGGAGTTCCGGGAACAGCTCAACACCGCTGTTCTGCAAGCCTATGAGGCAAAGCTGGAACAGATGGCGGAGCGTGGCTCTGTGGGGCGTGCATCCATCAGCGACCAGCTCAAAGCCGGAAAAGCGGCTGCCGAACAGGCAAAGGCGGAACGGCCCCCGAAGGAAAAGCCCAGCCGTGGCGCGGAGCGTTGACCTCGGGCCATGCTGGCCCGAAGCAGAAAGGAGGCGAAACCCATGCCACGCAAACGGACGGGCTATGACGCGGCCTGCTATTACGACGGAAAACTGCTGGGCCGCTGTACCAAAGCGGACAGCGACGCCTACACCCTGTTGATGAACGCCTGCGGCGGGGAGGCTGCCCGTGTCCTTCGGGAATATGCCTATTTTTCCCCGGAACTGAAAGCCATCTTGGAAAAGGCGGCTCTCATGCAGGCGGACCGGAGCCGGACGGGCGGAATGTTCCATGCGCCGAAAAGCTCCCCGTGGGGCGAGGTGCAGAGCTGTGAAACCCTCTGTCCGGGGGTGTTTTTGGTATCTACCGCCAGCCACGGCGGAACGATGGTGGCAAACGAGGTAGCCGCCGTTCTCTCCCCGGCGGCCAAAAAATGCGGCTTCAAGGACAAGGGCTATATCTGCTATGAGGAGGACGCACAGGAAAGTGTGGTGCTCCGGGAGCTGCTGGACAAAAAACTGTGGAACGTCCCTGACCGCATTAAGGACAAAGGACAGTTTGAAGAAAAACTCAATCAGTCCATCCGGCAGTATCACCCCGAATACTGGCGGGCAAGGCAGAGCGGACGAGAGGCCGCCGAAGCTGCCCGCAGCACAGCCCCGGCCAAAGAGGCCGCAAGATAACCTCGGGTCATGCTGGCCCGAAGCAATAAAGGAGGTGTACCAAAATGGCCTATGTACCAGTACCAAAAGACCTTTCCAAAATCAAGACAAAGCTGGCCTTCAATCTAACGAAGCGCCAGCTTGTTTGTTTTTCCAGCGCGGCGGCGGTGGGCCTCCCGGCCTACCTGTTTTCCCGTGGCAGTATCGGGAACAGCGCCGCCATGTTCCTGATGATCGGCCTCATGCTCCCGTTCTTCTTTCTGGCTATGTATGAACGGGATGGCCTTCCGCTGGAAAAAGTGCTGAAAAACATCATCCGCACCCGGCTCCTCTATCCCCGGGTGCGGCCTTACAAAACCGAAAACTTCTATGCGCTGCTTAGCGCCAGAAAGGAGGCGCAGCCGATTGCGAAACAACAGAAGGGCCGGAAAGCCCGCAGGCAGAAAGCCTGAAAAGCAGGGCCTTACCGGCCTGTTCACGAAAGGAAAGAACATTCCCACCACCGCCCAGCAGACCCTCCCTTACCGGGAAATGTACCGGGACGGGGTGTGCCGGGTAGCGGACCGCTATTACACCAAAACCATTGAATACGAGGACATCAACTACCAGCTCGCACAGTCCGAAGATCAGGCGGCCATCTTTGACGGGTGGAGCGCCTGCCTCAACTACTTTGACAGCAGCCTTCCGTTCCAGCTTTCCTTCCTCAACCACCGGAGCCGCCCGGGCAGCCGGTACAGCGTGAACATCCCCATGCAGGACGATGATTACAACAGCGTCCGGTGTGAGTATGTGGAAATGCTGGAAAACCAGATCGCCAAAAGCAACAACGGCATTGTTCGCACAAAGCTCCTGACCTCGGCGTGAACGTGGACGACCTTTCCACCGCCAGGGCAAGGCTGGAACGTGTAGAGGCGGACATTTGCGGGAACTTCAAAAAGCTGGGCGTCAAGTGCCGCTCCCTTTCGGGGCTGGAACGGCTGGAGCTTCTTCACGGGCAGCTTCACCCCGGCAGCGGCTCCCCCTTCCGGTTTTCATGGGATATGATCCCCAAAACCGGGCTTTCCACCAAAGACTTTATCGCCCCGGACAGTTTCGATTTTCGTTTCAGCCGTCTGTTCCGGGTGGGGACGACTTGGGGCGCTGCCTCCTACTTGCAGATTTTGGCCTCGGAGCTCTCGGACAAGCTGCTGGCGGAGCTTTTGGAAATGGACGCGGAAATGACCATCACTCTCCATATCCAAACCGTCGATCAGGCCGCCGCCGTAAAATCTATCAAGGCCAAAGTCTCCGACATTGACAAGATGAAGGTGGAGGAACAAAAGAAGGCAGCTCGGTCAGGGTACGACATGGACATACTTCCGCCCGACCTTGTAACGTACAGCAACGACGCAAAGACCCTTCTGGAAGATTTACAGAGCCGGAATGAAAGAATGTTCCTGCTGACCTTCCTTGTGGTAAACATGGCCCCGACCCGCCGGGAGCTGGACAATGACCTGTTCACGGTGTCGGGTATCGTCCAGAAATACAACTGCACCTTGAAGCGGCTGGACTTCCAGCAGGAGGACGGTTTTCTTTCCAGCCTTCCGCTGGGTCATAACGGCATTGAGATCAAGCGCGGCATGACCACCAGCTCCACGGCCATTTTCGTTCCCTTTATGACGCAGGAGCTCCGCATGGATGGCGAAGCGTCTATTACGGGCTCAACGCACTTTCCCATAACGTCATCATGGCAAACCGGAAAAAGCTCAAAAACCCCAACGGCCTGTTCCTCGGCGTGCCGGGCTCCGGCAAATCCTTTGCCGCAAAGCGGGAGCTTGTGAACGTGTTCCTTGCCACCCGTGACCGGATCATTGTGGTTGACCCGATGGGCGAATACTCGCCCCTTATCAAGCGGCTGGGCGGTCAGGTCATCGAGATTGCCCCGGACAGCCCCCACCACATCAATCCGATGGACATTGATTTGAGCTTCGACGAGGAAAACCCGATGGCGCTGAAAGCCGACTTTATCCTGTCACTGATGGAGCTGATCGTCGGCGGCAAGGACGGCTTGCAGCCGGTGGAGCGTACCGTCATTGACCGCTGTGTGCGCCAGATGTACCGGGAACACTTGCAGGACCCGGAAACAAGCAAAATGCCGACCCTCCAAACCCTGTATGACCTGCTCTGTTCCCAGCCGGAGGGCGAGGCGGTGCGGCTGGCAACGGCCCTTGAAATTTATGTGTCGGGTTCCCTTAATGTGTTCAACCATGAAACCAATGTGGACTTAAACCGCCGTCTGGTATGCCTTGACTTGAAAAAGCTGGGGGCCGGGCTTCGGACGATTGCCATGCTCATTATGCAGGACTTGGTAAACTCGCAGGTGTCCATGAATTTCCTGCGCGGTATCGCTACATGGTGCTACTTCGACGAATTTCATGTGCTGCTCCGTGACCGTCTGACGGCAAGCTATTGTGTGGCGATCTGGAAAATGCTGCGAAAAAAAGGGTGCGTTCCCAGTGCTTTAACGCAGAACGTGAAGGATTTTCTGGCAAGCCCGGAGATTGAGAACATCTTTGAAAACTCGGACTTCCTTGTGCTTCTCTCGCAGGCACAGGGCGACCGGCAGATTTTAGCCAAACAGCTTGGGATCAGCCCCCACCAGCTTTCCTATGTGACCCATACCAATTCCGGCGAAGGGTTGCTGTTCTTCGGGAATACCACCATCCCGTTTGTTGACCGCTTCCCGCAGAATACCGAGCTGTACGCCATTATGACCACCCGCCCGGAGGACAAAAAACAGGAAATGAACCGGGCATAACGCACTTCGGGCCATGATGGCCCGAGGTTTGGAAAGGAGGGATACATCATCGGAAAGAAACCGGATAAACGGAATTTTCAAAGGCCGGGGCCGACGGAGGATACCGGGAGCAATCGCCCCGGACCGGCTGAACGGGAAGGGCCTTCCCCCGCACCGTCCCGACGTCTACGGTTTGAGGACGAGGATGCCGGGCAGGACAGTCCTTCGGGCCACAATGGCCCGAAGTCCAAAAGCGGTAAGTTTCAAGAGGACAGCCGGAAAAGCCGTCCCTCTGACCGCATGAGGCAGGAAGATGAAGCGGGCGGGCCGCAGGATACCGGCAAGGCACAGGAGCCGGAGGGCTCCGCCGAGAAGGCCGGGAGCAAAAAGGACAAGTACCAGAAAGCACAGGCAAAAGCGGAACACGCCGGGGAAAAGCTGGGAAAGGCCCGGGAGAAACTGGACAAGACCGAGGCAAAACGGGCAGCGAAGAAGCCGCCGGGGCTTGCAAAAAAGGCAGTCCGGGGAGCCCGTACAGAAGCGTGGTTCTATGTCCACAACAAGATACACGAGGTTGAGCATGAAAATGTGGGTGTGGAAGGAGCCCATAAATCCGAGCTGGCCGCAGAGGCCGGAGCCCGGAAACTGACCCGCTATGCCAAACGCCGCTGGCGGGAACACCCAGCCCGGAAGGTGGCAAAGTGGGAACGGAAGGACATAAAAGCCCGGGCCAATGTGGATTTTCAAAAGATGGCCTCCGAGCACCCGGAACTTGCCAGCAATCCGCTTTCCCGTGTGCAGCAGAAATGGAAACTGAAACGCCGGTATTCCAAAGAAGCAAAGGCGGCTGCAAAACAGGGCGCAAAGGCCGCAAAGAAAACCGCTGCCGCTTCGGGAACTGCGACCCGTCGGGCGGCGCAGTTTGTGACCCGTCATCCCGTGGCTGTGCTGGTCCTGCTCCTGCTGTTGCTGCTCTGTTTTCTTGTGTCGGCGGTAAGCTCTATCTTTCCCACGCTTGGCAGCGGCCTTGCCAATGCGTTATCCGGCACCTCCTACGCCTCGGAGGATACGGACCTGCTGGGGGTGGACGAGGACTACACGGCACTGGAAAACGAGCTGGCGCAGACGGTAGCGAACATCGAAAGCACCCATCCCGGCTATGACGAGTACCGCTATTCCGTGGACGAGATCGGCCATAACCCCTATGAGCTGGCATCCTATCTCTCGGCAAAGTACCATGTGTATTTCCGGGAACAGGTGCAGGACGAACTGCGGGAGATCTTCGAGGCACAGTATGAGCTGACCTTGACGGAGGAAGTCGAGATACGCTACCGCACCGAAACCAGCACTGACCCGGAGACCGGGGAAACCACCACCGAGGAAGTCCCCTATGAGTATTACATTCTCAATGTGACCCTCACAAACAAGACGCTGCCCGCCGTGATCCTGCCGAGGCTTAACGAACAGCAGCGGGAAATCTACACCGTTATGCAGCAGCTCAAAGGCAACAAACCCTATCTGTGGGAAGGGATTTACAACGGCGGCGAAGATACCGGCCCCAGCTATGAGATACCCGGCGAGGCGCTGGATGACCCGGCTTTTGCGGCGCTCATGGAAGAAGCCACAAAGTACATCGGCTGGCCCTATGTGTGGGGCGGCTCCAGCCCGTCCACCTCCTTTGACTGTTCGGGCTTTGTCTGCTGGGTGTACACGGCCAGCGGCGTCCACAACCTACCCCGTACCACAGCGCAGGGCATTTACAACCAGTGTGCTATCATTTCCTCCTCCGAGGCAAAGCCCGGCGACATTATTTTTTTCACGGGAACCTATGACAGCCCCGGCCCTGTGTCCCATGTTGGGATTTATGTGGGCGACGGATGATGCTCCATTGTGGGTCGCCCATCCAATACGCAAACATCAATTCAAGCTACTGGCAGACACATTTCTATGCCTTCGGGCGTTTGTGAGCCAGAGGAAAGGAGTCCTTGCATGA
The DNA here is from genome assembly GCF_003460685.1 of Blautia sp. OF03-13. Lineage (NCBI taxonomy): Bacteria > Bacillati > Bacillota > Clostridia > Lachnospirales > Lachnospiraceae > Blautia > Blautia sp. OF03-13. The sequence goes on from NZ_QTVR01000024.1 coordinate 25,935, forward strand.
ACAAAATCGACAAGCTCGATAAGGAACTGGAAAAAGCCCGGGAGAAGGCCGCCGAATGGCAGGCCAAAATCCGGGAGCTGGAAAAGCAGAAACAGGAGGAAGAAAACAGCCAGATCGTGCAGGCGGTGCGCTCCCTCAAACTGACGCCCGCCCAGCTTATGGCTTTTCTGAATGACCCCAAAAACAGCCTTACCGCTTCGGGCCATACTGACCCGAAGCCGGAGGCACCCGAAAAGGAGGACACGGCCCATGAAGAAAACTAAATTTCGCAGGCTGGCGGCGATGGCTGCCAGCCTTTTGTGTTGCCTGATCTTTACGGTCCCGGCCTATGCACAGAGCAGCGAGCCGCAGCCGGAGACAGCTCCCTCCCCGGCAGAAACCGAAGCAGAGCCGGAAACCCAGAACCCCTTTACCCCGGACGGGACGGGAACCGTGGTGGACAACGGCACCGACGAGGACGGTAAAGAGTTCTACACCATCACCACAGCAGACGAGAGCGTGTTTTATCTGGTGATCGACAAGCAGAAAACCAGCGAGAACGTCTATTTCCTCAATACCGTTACCGTAGACGACCTTCTTCCGCTTGCTGAACAGGGCAAGGAACCGCCCAAAGAAGTGACCCCGGAGCCAGAGCCAAAGCCCACCGAACCGGTGGAGGAAATACCGGACCCCGAGCCGGAGAAAAAGGACAGCCCCCTTCTCTCTCTGCTCCTGATCGGTGCGGTGGTGCTGGCCGGCGGTGGGATTGGTTACTATTTCAAGATTTACAAGCCGAAGCATGAGGCCCCGGATTTGGAAGATGATTACTGCGAATATGAGGACGGGGAGCTGGAGGAGATCGCAGAGGAACCCGAGGACGAAGATACCCCGCCGTGGGAGGAAGATACGGAGGAATGAGAATGAATTTTACAAGCAGCCCTTTTGAACGAATGATGAAGGAAGTACCGCACCCTGGCTGGGACAATGACAACCCTTGTAAGGGATGCCGTTACTACAAGGAGTGCAAAGGAAAGAAAAAACAGTGCCGGAAGAAATTCCGGGCGCTGATCGTGGAGCCCCGCCCTTCGGGCCATCGTGGCCCGAAGTCTTAAATGGACGCCCGGGAGCTGACCCGTGACGAGAAGAAGAAAATCCGTTCTCTGGTCACGGGGATGTGTGCCAACTATGACAGGGAAAGCGGCCTGTGCCTTCCTCTGGACTGTGCCTGTTATATGCTGCACAAGTGCTGGACAGGGGCGTACTGCCGTTACTTCCGTGAGGCTGTCCTGCCCCTTGACCCGGAGCTTCAAGCGGCGCTGACAACGGAAGGCATCTCCCCGGAACTGCGGGCCTGTGCGGTCTGCGGAAAGGCGTTTTTGCCCGAGGGGCGTCAAGCCTACTGCTCCGACGTCTGCAAGGCCGAAGGAAACCGTCGGAAAAGCCGGGAACGCATGAGGAAAATGCGGGAGAAAAGGCCGGGCGGCTGTTACGATTTGTCGCCTCCAAAGGCTTGACATTCCGGGCTTTTTTGAGGGTGTTTCCGGGGTGGGAATATCTTATTACATTCCTCCCCGGTCTGCCCTCTTATTTCGTAACATCCAGCACTTCGGGTCATGTTGGCCCGAGGCACAGAAAGGAGGGATCTCTTGGAGACAGTACAAGGATATGTGATTTTGAAAGCTGCCACCTTTGAAACCGGACACGGCTTTGCGCTGGGGCATAATCCGGGAGCGCCGAGCCCCTTTGTGACCTGGCAGTTTACCGAGGGGGAAAACGGCCATCGGGATTACTACTGGGGCCGCTATGGAACCAGTCAGGCGTGGGCGCAGAGGGACTTTGACCGCCGGGTGGACGACTATCAGCAGCTTTACCATGTGGCGGTCAAGCATACCGAGCTGGGAGCGGAGGGCGTTTACCGCTATTATTCCACCCAGCGGCCCGTGGACATAGGAACTTACCCGAAGCCGCCGGATAACCAGCCTCTTTCCATCGTCAACTACGATGATGACAGGCGGCGTCCTGTGGCAGACGGCAGGCTGATGGCATGGGGCGAACTGACCTACGCAAAGCCGCTGACCGAAAAGCAGATGGAGGATTATGAGCTGAAACCAGCACCGGGCAATCCTGACCGGGTGCGCCCATCCATTACTGCCCGGCTCAAAGATGAAACCAGAGGGCAGGAACCCCCGAAGGAGCCCGGCCAGAAGCGGAGCCATAAAAACCATGAGGAACGATAAAGGAGGATCGCCATGCACGAAAAAGACAACTATCTGAAAACCGCCGAGCTCTCCACAGAGCAGAACTGCAACATGATCGACGGCGTACCCAACAATACGCCCATCCCGCCCACGCCCCCGGAGCTGGACGCAAAACCGCTTGATAAGGTAAAGGAACCCAAAGAGCGCCGGAAAGGCCGGGAGCTGGAACGCTGATGGAGAACCGCAAGCGGAATGTCCATCTGCACGTTATGGTAACGCCGGACGAGCTGGCGGCCATCCATGAGCGGATGACCGAGGCGGGCATTTCCAACGCCGGGGCTTATGTGCGGAAAATGGCTCTGAACGGGTATATCCTGCACATCGACCTTGCGCCCGTAAAAGAGCTGATCTCTCTGCAACGGCGCTGTTCTAACAATCTCAATCAGGTTGCCATACACGCACATACCTATGGCGTGTACCCGGAGGAAATCGACGGATTGAAGCGGGACTATGAAAAGCTGTGGGGCGAGGTGTCAAAGGTGCTGCGGGAGCTTTCCGAGCTGGTGGCAAAGTAAGACGAGGGCGGCAGGCTTCCGTTGCGGGGCTTGCCGCCCTGTTCTTTTTTTACCACTTCGGGCCAGCATGCCCCGAAGTTTTAGGACAGGATTTACTAATCTTTCGCAACATTTATGTCCCCGGGCAGGCATGATAAAATAGAGGTAGGAAGGATAGATAAAGGAGGTTTTGAAGATGAAGATACTGCTGAAAATATTGGTTGCTCCCTTTGCTTTAGCGCTGTCCCTTCTGGCGGCTCTGCTGGTGTTCCTGTTTGATATTTGTGCCGTCCTGCTGACGATTGCCTCTGTGATCCTGGCGGTGCTGGGTGTCGCTCTTTTTTTCACGCCGACGCCCATAGGCGGGATTGTATTTCTGTTTCTTGCCTTTCTTCTTTCGCCGTATGGACTGCAAGCGGCGGCGGGCTCCCTTCTGTGGGCGCTGGACGGAGGCAAATCCGCTCTGTACCGGTTTCTGGCAAGTTAAGCAGCCTCGGGCCATACTGGCCCGAAGTCGGGGCGGTCTGAATGGGCCGCCCCTTTCTCATGGAAAGGAGGAATGATTTTTGGCTACCACAACTTTGTTACAGCGCCATGCGGGCGAAGGCGAAACGATTGCTGAGGCTATCCGGGATTGTCTGGACTATGGCAAGGACCCGGAGAAAACAGAAAGCGGAAAGTATATCTCCGCTTATGAATGTGATCCGGCCACCGTGGCGGACGAGTTCCTTTTGGCAAAGGCCAGCTATGCCGCTATGACGGGCCGGGAACAGAAGAAAGAAAATAATGTGCTGTGCTATCAGATACGACAATCCTTCTATCCGGGCGAGATCACCCCGAAGGAGGCGAACCGTATCGGCTATGAGCTGGCTATGCGCTGGACAAAGGGGCGGCACGCTTTTATCGTTACCACGCACACCGATAAGCAGCACATCCATTGTCACATTTATTACAACTCCACCACCCTTGACTGCACCCGGAAATTCCGAAATTTTTGGGGCTCCAGCTTCGCCCTTCGGCGGCTCTCTGACAGGCTGTGCCTTGAAAACGGGCTGTCCATCGTGGAGAACCCGAAGCCCCGGAGCAAGAGCAAGTATCGGAACTATGGGGAGTGGCAGAAAGACCGGAAAGGGCCGCTTTCCTATCAGGACCGACTGCGCCTTGCTATTGATACTGCGCTGGCGGAACGCCCCGCTGATCTGGACGAATTTCTCAATTTGATGAAGCGGGCCGGGTATGAGGTCAAGACGGTTCGAGGCGGCGGTATCAGCTTCCGGCTGACCGGGCAGGGCCAGGAACGCTTCACCCGTCTGCGTGCCTCCACGCTGGGGGACGGCTACGACTTGCAAGATGTTCTGTCCGCCATTGAGGGCAAAGAAAAACGCCCCGGGCGCTCGGAGCGGAAAATCAGTCTGGCGGTGGATATTCAAGCAAAGCTGGCTGCCGGTAAGGGGCCGGGATATGAACGCTGGGCGAAGGTATTTAACATTAAGCAGATGGCCGCCGCTCTTGCCTATATACAGGACAATAACCTGACCGATTATGAGCAGTTGGCGAAGAAAGCCACCGAGGCAGCAGACCGTTTCCATGTTATTTCCGAACAGGTCAAGCAGACGGAACAGGCCATGAAAACCAATGCCGGGCTAAAGGCCGCAACGGTTCAGTATGCCAAAACCCGCCCAGTCTTTGAGCAGTATAAGGCGACGAAGTACAGCCGGAAATTCCTTGCGGAGCATGAGGCCGACCTTGAACTGTACCGGGCTGCACAAGCGGAAATGCGCTCTCTGCTGGGCGGGGCGAAGCTCCCTAAAATGGATGTGCTGAAGGAGGAAGGCCGCAAGCTCACAGCAAAGAAAAAACAGCTCTATGGAGAATACCAGAAGGCACGACGGGATATGCAGGAGCTCGTCACGATCAAGGCGAACATTGACACTCTGATGGGCTACACCGAGCCGGGAAGAAAGCAGGAAAAGGCGCGTTAAGGTTATGAAAATAAGGAGCAAAGCGACGCTGACACTTCGGGCCATGTTGGCCCGAAGATACGGGTTTGGGGCGAGCCCCAACAAGCCGCCTTTGTGCCACTTGTGGCCACAGAGGCATTGCTTGCCACTTAGCGGCAGTCCCTAAAATGGCGCAAAAAAAACAGAGGCCCTTATTCTGGAACCTCCGTTTCTCTGGCTTTCTTAATGCCCTCGGCTGTGGCTTCTATTACAACAAGCTCTTTTTCATTCATAGAATTTAGGAGCACATCAATGTGCTTTCTGCAAGAACTTGACCTTGCCCCTCCGTCCGCATGAATAAACTGGTCAACTGAAACGTCAAACATGGTAATGAGTTTAACAAAAAGGTCGAAGCTGGGATACTGACCTTTGTTCTCAATATTCATAATGGTACGGGAGTCACGGTCTACTAATTCCGCAACGTAGGCTTGTGTCCAGCCCTTTTCTTCTCTGGCTCTTTTGAGAGCTGCCCCGAGGCCGTGAAAGTCAAACCTTCTTTCATCTTGGTTCATTCTCATATCACCCTATATCATTGTACATTTCTGGTTGGATTATGAGAATGTAATGAAACTTTATGTAAGGTAGTATTTCATTTCACTATTCACTTGTAAAATCTTGATGTAAAAGCCAACAGGCTATATAATTTATGAAGAAATAATTTTTTCAAAAATTCGTCCGCTGTAACATTTCACGGACATTTGCCTGTTATACTATCTGCAAAAAGCAAAGGAAGTGAGGATATGAAGCAGATTTTAATTGTCGAGGACGACAGTTTTTTGAATAAGATGTTGGCCTATAACCTGACCGCAGACGGCTACGGCGTGACCGCCGCCCTAAATGCCAGAACCGCAGCCGACGCCATCCGCCAGCGGAAATTTGATTTAGTGCTGCTGGACATTAACCTGCCAGATGGGAACGGTTTTGAGCTGTGCAAGCTGATAAAGCCCCAGCACCCGGACACTATCGTAATTTTCCTGACCGCCAACGATCAGGAGAGCGACCATATACGGGGCTATGAGGTGGGCGCGGTGGACTACATCACAAAGCCCTTTGTGATCAGGGCCTTGCAGCGAAAAATCAAAGCCATGTTCGCCATGCTGGAACACCACAAACCGGCCAAGGATATTTACAACGACGGGCGGCTGTTTCTGGACTTTTCGGAGCAGACGGCTTCCTTAAACGGCAAGCCCCTGACCCTATCCCCGATGGAGTACAAAATGCTGAACCTGTTCCGTAAAAATCCCCGGCAAGTGCTGACCCGTGGGCAGCTTTTGGAAAAGCTGTGGGATATAGACGAGAGGTTTGTAGACGAACACACCCTGACAACCTCCATCAGCCGGATTCGCAGCAAGATTGAATCCGACGGCGGCGCGCCCTACATTAAGACCGTTTACGGCATGGGCTATCAATGGACGGGAGGCGAGGCAAAATGAAGTTTCAAAACCTCTCGGTAAAGCGGCTGTTTGGCCGGGTGGCAATGGGGCTTGTCCTCTCCATGTCCGGGATCACCATAGCCCTGTTTCTTGTGACAAAACAGACGGCGGTGCTGCTGACGGGCGGGGCGCTGCTGCTGTGCGCCCTTGTGGGAATTTTTGTACTGACGCAGGCGTTTGGAAAGCGGCTGTCGCAGTTTACCGCTGACCTGTGCCAGACCTTAGACCACATGATCGCCGGGAATGAAGCGCCCCAGCGGCCAGAGGACAGCGAAACCCAGCTTGCCAGAATCGGACACCGGCTGGCAAGGCTTTACCAGATCATGCAGGAGAACCGCCGCCGGGTGGACGAGGAACGGCAGGAGTTACAGACCCTTGTATCGGATATTTCCCATCAGGTGAAAACGCCGGTAAGCAATCTGAAAATGGCGACGGACACCCTGCTGGAAAAGCCCATGACCGAGGCGGAGCGCATCGACTTTATCCGGGGAATCCGCAGCCAGACGGATAAGCTGGACTTTCTCTTTCAGGCCCTTGTGAAAACCTCACGGCTGGAAACGGGCGTGATCCAGTTGGATAAGAAACCGGGTCGCCTCTTTGATACCGTGGCGCAGGCCATGAGTGGGATTGTGTATGCAGCGGAGAAAAAGGAAATCGCTGTGTCCGTGGACTGCCCGGAGGATTTGACCGTTTTCCATGACAGCAAGTGGACATCCGAAGCCCTCTTTAACCTGCTGGACAATGCAGTGAAGTACACCCCGGCAGGCGGGAAAATCGCCGTGTCAGTGGTGCTGTGGGAAATGTATGTGGAGGTCAAAGTGACCGACACCGGCAAGGGCATTTCCGAAAGCAATCAGGCTGCCATCTTCCGGCGCTTCTATCGTGAGGAAGAAGTACACGAACAGCAGGGCGTGGGCATTGGCCTGTATCTGGCCCGCGAGATCGTAACGCGGCAAGGCGGCTATATCAAAGTGGTTTCGGAGCCGGGCAAGGGTTCAGAATTTTCCATTATGCTGCCGACAAAATAAAACGCGGCGGACGGCCATTTCCGGCTGCCCGCCGTAAATTTTTTTGAAATGTCCGAGCGTTGTAACATTTCACCTCGATTTTCAATGAAATTTTTTGGCCGCTGTAACATTTCGCGGACATTTAGGTTTTACAATACCCTTATCAAATATGGAGGTGATACAACTATGACATGGCCTTTTGAAAATGACACCAGCGCCATTACAAAGAAGCTGGCGCAAAGAAGCTTCAAAGCCAACAAATTACGAAATATTGTTGCTGTAATAGCAATCGTTTTAACATCAATGCTTTTTACTTCTGTAACGACTTTATGTGTTGGAGCGATCCAGTCTATACAGACAACTATTTTGCAAATTAGGGGAACCAGCCCATCCACTGGTACATCTGTAAATTGGATTGCCATAATAGCAGCCCTGTTTTTTATTATGATTTTTGTAATAACGGGCTATTTGCTCATTCGCAATATTTTTGAGATTTCTGTTGTTCAAGAAATAAAGAAATATGGCTTATTAAGAACAATCGGAACAACGGAGAAGCAAATCAAGCGAATTGTTTATAAGCAAGCATTTTGGCTGTCTATAATTGGTATATCTATTGGGTTGATTTTAGGATATATAGTAGGAATACTTATGCTTCCGTGGATTCTTAATTTTATGAAAGGCGAGTATCACAATCTTTCTGTGAACTTGAGTTTTAATCCTATTATTTTTGTCGTTGCCGGGATATTTAGTGCGATTACTGTTTGGGTGAGCATAAAGAAACCATTCAAAATTGCAGCTACGATTTCGCCCATTGAGGCAACCAGATACTATGAAAAAGACAATTATCATAGTGCCAACAAGAATCGTCTTTCGTTTAAGAATAGAATAATAGAAATGGCATGGAGAAATTTAAGAAGAAATTCAAAGCGTACCATATTTATCGTCTTATCCATGATACTCTGCATTATTCTCCTAAACAGTGCAATCGCAATCGGAAATAGTGTTGATGTTAAAAAATATGTATCTTCTGTTACCTCATTTGATTTTGTTGTGGCAAGCCCAAACACATTTTCTAATGTGCAAGGTTTTCGATTTAAAGATGATTCTGTTAGTAATGAAATCATATCTGATATTGAAAATAATATTCCTGTGCTGAACGGAAGTCGAATTTATAAAAACACTTTGGATGATGTCAGTGTTACTTATGATTATGGTAGTTTGGTCACGGAAGTATTAGACGAATACACAGAAGATAATCACCTTATACGAAGTGGTATGGTTGATGGCAGAACTTATCCAGTAAAACTCGGTGTTGATTATCGACCTCTTTGCAATATTTACGGGGTAGAAAAATCAATACTTCCTAAATTGAATTTCATTGAGGGAGAAACAGATATACAGCAACTAACCTCATATTTGGAAAGTGGAAACTATGTTATAGAAATTTCAGCGATCAACCCAAATGAATCTCCTGAATTTCTTTGTCCGCTCAATCAGGAAGTTACCATTTACAAAGATGGATTGCCTTATAAAACGGTTTCGGTAATTGCGCGTGCAGTGGTTGATTTTTCATTGGTAGAATCTCCGGGTAAGAATGTTGGCTACACTGATGTTGGCGGCGATTGTCCTATTTTCTATATGAGTAATGAGATGTTTGTGGAATTGTATAACAATCCAGCCATAATGAGTTATGTGTTTGATGTGGAAAAAGAACACTTTTTGCCAGCGACCGAGTACATCAATTCTTTGCCTACCGTTGAATACGCATCGTCTGAAACATTGGCACAAACTATGAATGGATTAAAACAAACTATTTTTATCATAGGTGGCCTTATTGGGTTTCTATTAGGAAGTATCGGGCTTGTGAATTTTTCCAACATCATTATAACGGGCATTATAAACCGGCAACGGGAATTTGCTACATTAGAGAGCATCGGAATGACGAAAAAACAAATTAACAAATTGACCGTATTGGAGGGATTGTTTTACGCATTTCTGATTTGTGTAATGGGTTTACCTCTCTCTCTTATTGTTGCAAATACAATTCTTCCTACTTTCTTTAATCAACCTGACTTATGGCTGTTTACAATACAGCCTACGATTTTCCCGTTGATATTAGAGGGAATTGTTATTTGCGTTGTGGCGATTATAGTTCCTCATGTTTCGTTTCGCTATTTTAGAAAAACAAGTATTGTAGCTCGATTAAGGGTAGTTGAATAATAATTTTGAAATGTCCGAGCGTTGTAACATTTCACCCCGATTTTCGATGAAATTTTTTGGCCGCTGTAACATTTCGCAGACATTTGGGTTTTACAATGACCTTATCAACAAAAGTGAGGAGGCGTTGCAATGGAACTGACCCCGACCATGATTTTGAATCTGGCGCTGCTGATCGTCCCGCCCGTTGCCCTTGTGCTGGCGTTCTGGCAAAGGCTGGCCCAGCACATCCGCTGGACGGTTGCCTTGACTGCCCTCTGCGATGTTCTCCTGTTTTGGGATGAACTGTTCTACTATGAGAGCTTCGGACTGTTCGCTGTGCTGATTCTGGTACAGTTGGCGGCCACCGGCGCAGCAGCGTTCCGCATTTACAACAAACAAAGAAAGGATTGAATTTTATGAGAATTTTACAGACTATCGACCTGAAAAAGTATTACGGTACAGAGCCGAATATCACCCGCGCCCTTGACGGCGTGAACTTCTCTGTAAATGACGGCGAATTTGTGGCCGTTGTGGGAACCTCCGGCAGCGGCAAGTCCACCCTGCTTCACATGATGGGCGGGCTGGACACCCCTACTTCCGGCAATGTGATTGTCCGGGACAAAGAACTGTCGAAAATGAACGACGAACAGCTTACCATCTTCCGCCGCCGCAACATCGGCTTTATCTTCCAGAACTATAACCTTGTTCCTATCCTGAATGTGTATGAGAACATCGTCCTGCCGGTGGAGCTGGACGGGGACACGGTGGATCAGAAGTTTTTGGACGAGATCGTTCACCTGCTGGGGCTGGAAGATAAACTGAAAAATATGCCGAACAATCTTTCCGGCGGCCAGCAGCAGCGTGTGGCTATCGCCCGCGCCTTGATTACCAAACCGGCTATTGTTCTGGCCGACGAGCCAACCGGCAACCTTGATAGCAAGACCAGCGCCGAGGTGCTGGGGCTTATCAAGCGCACCAGTGCAGAGTTCCGGCAAACTGTTGTGATGATTACCCACAACAACGACATTGCCCGCCTTGCAGATCGGATTGTCCGCATTGAGGACGGCAAGATTGTGGAGTAAGGAGGTGGCAGGCTATGACATGGCCTTTTGAGAATGATACCAGCGCCATTACAAAGAAGCTGGCAAAGAAAAGTTTGCAAAGCGAGAAGCGCCGGAATCTGATGGTGGTGATTGCCGTTGCACTGGCGGCGTTTCTAATCTGCTTTACGGGAATTGTGTCTACCTCCCTGACACAAATGCAGCGCAATCAGGTTGTCGATACTTATGAGGCGGTCTGGCTGGGCGTGGAGGAAAACGACATTGAAACCCTGAAAGGACTGCCGGAGTTTGAGCGTGTAGGCGGCTACTATATGCTCGGTGAGGAACTTTCAGAACAGGGCTATCATGCGTCCTATGTGTATTGTGACACACAAATGATGGAGATTACCAAGGCGCAGATGGAGTTATTAGAGGGCCGGGTTCCTGAAAAAGCAAATGAAATTGTCGTAAGCAAATACTTTCTTTCCACCTATGGAAACAATGCCAAGATCGGGGACACTGTGACCTTAGACACCGAGAGTTTTCATGGTGATTATGTCGTTACCGGCATTATGAACAGTGTAAATGAAAAGGAAGCGAATACCTGCGCGATCATTCTTTCCAAAGCTGCCCTAACAGAATGGAATGGGTTTGACCCGGCTGGCTATCGCGCCTATGCCCATTTCAAAAACAGCGATCAGTTGGGTGAGGAACTGATGACCTCTTATTGCAGGGAGATTGCAGAGGAATATCAGCTTCCTATGCCCAAAATGAACAGTAAGTATTTTGCCTATGCTTCTAAATCCTTTGATTTTGCACTGATGGCAGGTGTGATTGCCCTTGTTCTGATTGGCGGCTATATTGTGATCCAGAGTATCTTCCGTATCTCCATCAATGACAAAATCCAAAGCTACGGGCAGCTTCGGACGATTGGTGCGACACCAAAGCAAATCAAGCGGATTGTAAAGAACGAGGGACGCAAACTCGGCAGTATCGGGATTCTGATTGGCACAGTGCTGGGCGTATGCGGCGGTTTCCTCCTGTTTTCCAAGGGTTTTAACGCTGTTTCCTATGTGGCAACGGTTATTTTAACGCTTATAAGCAGTTGGATCATGGTATCTGTTTCCATCCGTAAGCCGGTGAAAATTGCGGCAGGGATTTCCCCCATTGAAGCCGTCCATTTTACCCCGGCGCAAAAGGACATCCGCAGCCGGAAAAAGAATATCAAGCTCAATCCTGTTTCAATGGGAATTGCAAATTTTAGGCGTGACCGAAAAAAGACCGTTGCTATTGTAGCCTCATTGAGTTTGGGCGGAATTATCCTGCTTGTGGTATCCTCCATTGTTTTGCTGCGCTCACCAGAGGCGCTTGCAAGACAGTTTTTCCTAGACGGCGACTATAAAATTTATTTGGATTCTGAAATGACAGAAGAAAAGGTTATGGCAGCGGGAAATCCATTGAATGAGGAATTAAAGCAGGAAATCTTATCTATTGATGGCGTTACAGATATAATTCCAAGCAGGCAATCTCTCCATGCAACTTATAAAACAGAGATTCATCAAGCTGGTGGTATGTGCGATATGCTGACCGACCAGAATTATGCGGTAGTTGAAGCGGCTCTGACAGAGGGAACCATGCCAACAGATTCCCGTAGTATTGTAATTGACTATAATGTGCTAAAGCAGAATGAGGATATGGGTGTTGGTTCAACGGTTGAGATTTCTTTGGGAGAAGAACAGCCATCCGTTTCTGTTACCATATCGGGGTTATACGCTCCTGCAAAGGTATATTCAGGACATGGCAGGATGCACTTAGATGGGGCAACTCTTTTTGCACCAGAAGCGTTGTTCCACGAACTGCACCCGGAAATCACCTCTTTTGACTATTCATGGAGCATTGTAAATGACCCTAAAAAAACGGACTATGTGGGAGCTGAATTGAAAAATATTGTTGCCAGCCATAGTAATATTGCCTTAGATGAAATCAATACAGTGATTGAATATGAAGAAATGACAAATTCTTTTGCGTTTGGCAGTATGGAGGTACTGTCATGGCTGGTATTTCTCTTTGGCGTTATCAACCTGATTAACACGACACTCTCTAACCAGATCGCCCGAAAGCAGGAAAACAGTATTCTGCGTTCTATCGGCCTAACACAAAAACAGCTATGTAAAATGAACATCTGTGAGGGGCTGTGCTATGCGCTCTTTGCAACATTGGCAACGCTGATCGTTGGGCTTCCGGCTTCCATCTTTGCTTGCAGAAAAATGAGTGTAGGTGCTTTTGCCGGAAATGTAGTGCCTTATCAATTCCCGGTTTTGGAAATGGGGCTGTTCATTCTGGTATTGTTCGGAATGGAGCTAATCTTGTCTGTATGGACAATCCACAGACAGAAAAAACAATCTCTGATTGAACAAATGCGGGCAATGGAATAACCGTATGGGATCGGCGGGGCGGCGTGTGCTGCCCCGCTTTTTTCGTCATTTCTCAAAGAAATTTTTGAAATGTCCGAGCTTTGTAACAATTCAGCCTGTTTTTCTGTCGAAATCAAAGACGCCTCGGACATTTGTGTAACATTTGTAGTTTATGCTTGTGGTAAATCAATTAAGAAACATCTGCCCCCACAGCGGGGAAAAGAAAAAAACCGCTGACGGGCAGAGGATTTCGTGTGCTTTCCTATATCACTGACGATACGGCGGTTTTGAGAAATCAGAGCCGCCGTTTCTTTTCGCCCCCCTAAACCAACGACGACCTAACACCGTGTAAATCCACGGCGGCATATAGGAGGATTGCCGCCGTGTCTATCTTTGCCTTTTTTCACAGTGCCCATGACCTACATCAGTTAAAAAAAGCATAGCCCCGCCTCCGGGTTATTCCGGCTATGTATGCGAAATTTGTTGGAACCTTAACTATTATGTCATTTCATGCGTCCGTGTGGCTTCATGCCGCTCGGGCGCTTTTGCGTTCTTATGGGGCGGCTTCGGGTCATGTTGGCCCGAAGCCATTCCCCGGTGCCGCTCCCCGCCGCCTTCGTTTCGGTCACTCGTCAACCAACAACCGAAACGGAGGTCAATATGGCTATTATCAATTTGCGGGACTATTACCCATTCTATACATCGGATTGCTTCATGGAAGTATCGGAAGAAGTTGCAGAAATGTTCAAAGAGTTTGATCGTAAAGAGGCTGCCTACCGGCTGCGTACATACCGCCACAAAGCCTACTATTCCCTTGATCGGGATGACGGGCTGGAGCATGAAGCTGTCTTTGTCGCCTTATCTCCCCATGAACTGTATGAGCGGAAAGTGACCATGCAGGAGCTTCATGCGGCGATTGCCAGTCTGCCGAACAAACAGGCAAAACGGATTTACGCTCATTTCATTCTCGGCATGACCAAACAGGATATTGCCCGGGCAGAGGGCGTCCATGAAAAAGTGGTTCGTGTCGCAATCGAGCGAGGTCTGCGGCACTTAGAAAAAATTTTGAAAAATTCTTTGTAAGGCGTACCGATTTAGGCCGGAAAATGAAATGGCTTATGAGAGGCAAAACACTTCGGGTCACAATGGCCCGAGGTTCAGACAAGCCTCATGCAGATTGAAAATTGAATAAAAAGACACCCGGATACGAAGGGAAACGCGCTGTGTGACAGACCCGCCATGACCTCGGATTTCAGAGAATACAGTCTTTGTAAAACTGAGCAAGCGAACAGGTCCATGCCATAGGTGGGGAAAGGCTGGCTCCACCGGAACAGGCGCAGAACCCGGATACTTGCGTTTAGTCACAGTCCGAGCGTTGAAGCGGCCTTGCAAGCCGTGAGCCGTCGCAGGCAATGAGAACGCCTTGCCATCAGAATGGGGAGAGTTGAAATACTATGGGGCATGAAGCCTATGCCCGTCCGGTGTGTCTGAAATGAAGTGAAAACCTATGGGGAGCCCCCGGCAATGCTGTCTGATGATAGGCCAACCAATCCGGCGTGGCTCCCCATCTTTCAAAAAAAGGAGCACTTTATGGGAAATGCGTTTGGAATGATCCCCGGCTTGGAACCGGACGAATGGAGCAATGACGCCTGCCGTGGTTATGTCATTATGGCAATGGAGGACTGCGGATTTTCAAAGAAGGATATACGGCGTGTTGTGGGGCAGCTTTATGAAGTATTTGACCTCAACAGCGTGGAGGACGCCAAAGAAAAGTACCATTCCAGTCCTTACTGACCTCGGGTCACATCGACCCGAAGTGGAGAAAGCTCAAAGGGCGACACCTGCTGGGTGCCGTCTTTTGACATTTCCCCACGGGACAAGTGGGAAAGGCAGGCATATACACGCACTTTCGCAAAGGAGGTTTTCAATGACGCAAGCTGTCACTTATGAACGAGAAACAAAGTCTGTCGCATTTCAAGGGAAGATCATTGTGCTGGAAAGCCTCACGCCGGTACTTCCCCCGAAGGAGAAAGCACAGCGCAAAAAAGAAATTGAGCGTTGTCTTTATGAGGTGTTCCGCAAATATGGAGACAGATTTCCCTAATCATTCGCAACATTGTTGTCCGGGGCTGCTGATGGTATAATATAGTTGTAAGGTTGGTAGCTCCATTCCAACAAGGAAAGGAGCCCAATATGGAATTTATCAGAGAAGATTGTATTTACGCAAGACAGTCAGTAGACCGCAAGGACAGTATCAGCATTGAAAGTCAGATTGACTTTTGCAAGTATGAATTGAAAGGTGGGAGTTGCCGGGTATTCAAGGACAAAGGCTATTCCGGTAAAAATACGGACAGGCCGGAGTTTCAAAAGCTGTTGGGCGAGATCCGCAAGGGAAAGGTCAGACGGGTCATCGTGTATAAACTGGACCGTATAAGCCGCTCTATTCTGGACTTTGCAACGATGATGGAGCTGTTTCAAGAGTACGATGTGGAGTTTGTATCCTCCACGGAAAAGTTTGATACTTCGACCCCGATGGGCCGGGCTATGCTGAATATCTGCATTGTATTCGCCCAGCTTGAACGTGAGACAATTCAGAAGCGTGTCACAGACGCCTACTATTCCCGGTGCCTTAAAGGCTTCCACATGAGCGGGCAGGCACCATACGGTTATCAGTTAGAGCCTACTGTGGTAGAGGGTATCCGCACAAAGAAAATGGTTGCCGACCCCGTAGCCGCCGACCATGTTCGGCTGATGTTTGAAATGTACGCTGAACCGGAAACCTCCTTCGGAGATATTACCCGATACTTCGAGGAACATGACATAAAAATTTATGGCAAATCCATGTTCCGTACATTTCTTTCCCAGCTTTTAAGAAACCCCGTTTACGCACAGGCCGATTTGGAGCTGTACGAATTTTTCAAGAGTCAGGGTGCAGCGATTGTCAATGACGCTTCTGACTTTGCCGGAACAAACGGCTGCTATCTCTATCAGGGGCGGGATGTGAAGGAGGACAAGGACAGGTACTTAAAAGACCAGATACTTGTTATCGCTCCCCATGAAGCACTCATTTCCTCTGACACATGGCTGAAATGCCGGAAAAAACTTATGGCAAATACCACCTTCCAGCAGGGACGGAAACCGAAAAATACTTGGCTGGCCGGAAAAATCAAATGCGGGCATTGTGGGTATGCTCTGAAAGCCACCCATGTACCAAACAGCACCGGCTATTTCCGCTGTACCAAACGGACGGAAAACAAAGGCTGTCCGGGCTGCGGGAAAATCCGCAAAGAAGAATTTGAGCAATTCATTTTCTCGGCCATGCAGGAGAAGTTCAAAGACTTTCAGATACTCCACGGCAGGGAGGAAAAAGTCAATCCGAAGCTGACCGCCTATCAAGTGGAGCTGGCACAGGTGGAGGCAGAAATTGAAAAGCTGCTGGATACGCTGACCGGAGCCAATGCGACCTTGCTTGCCTACGCCAACAAAAAAATTGAAGAACTGGACACCAGACGCCAGACCATTTCAAAGGCAATCGCCGAATTGAGCGTTGAAACCATATCTCCCCAGCAGATAAAGAAGTTGTCCTATTATCTCGACAACTGGGACAGCATAGATTTTGACGACAAAAGAAAAGCCGCCGATGGTTTGATCTCTACGATCAAGGCCACCAGCGATCGTGTTCAGATAGAGTGGAAAATCTGACATTTCCGCTCTATCGCCCCTCATTTCTATTTTATCTTGTTTGTACCCCTTGTACACCGATGTTTGTGATATGCAAGAGACAAATCATCCTCATTTGCGCAGGAACAGTCGCTACTACCTCTATCTTACCTTTCCACTCTCTGTGGAATTTTAATGACTCTTTTGCATACTCTATAGTAATCTGTTACTTCTTAATAAAATGCAATTCCAAGAAATACTGCAAATGCCAGTCCAATTAATGTAATACATACAGATGTGATAAATATCGGTTTGTAGCTTTCTTTATGTGTCATACCACAGGCAGCCAAGCAGGTAATCACCATACTGTTATGCGGCAGTGTATCCAGACCATTGCATGCAATTGCAGCTATACGGTGTAAAACTGCAGGATTTACTCCCAAGTCCATATATTTTTGTGCAAATACCTCCATAGCGATTCCGATACCACCAGAACCGGAACCAGTTGCTCCAGCGATTAATGTGGTAGCACTTGCAAAAGAAATCAGTGGGTTTCCACCAAGGTTTGACAACATATCTATCAGATTCTGGAATCCCACAGTTGATTTAACAACATAACCAAATCCAACAACTGCTGCAGTATTCATAATTACCATGCTGGCACGTTTTACACCGTCATCGATCAAATTCAGTTTTTTCGGAGTAGTATTCCAATATAAAATCACACAACAGAAAGAAGCTAAAATAATTGCAATATTTACATTTACCTTAAATACATTTAACAGAACAAATAACAGAATCATCGGAACCACAGATCTCCATGGTTTTACAATCTCCAATTCTTCAAATGCTTTCATTTTTTCTGCAATATCAGGTGTAATTACAAATCCGTCATTATTTTTCTTTGCTTTTCTGAATTCATACTCCAGATAAATAATACACAGAATACTGCAGAAGATACCAGTTGCAATACCAAGACCGGAAGCTGCCATAGTATCTGTACCAAGATACTGTGTTGGAAGCACATTCAATATAGAAGGAGAACCCGGGAACATGGAACTGTTATACGCCAGAGAAGTATAAATAACACCCGGAATCAACCATCTTGGCAGATTTTCCTGTTTAAATACGCACAGGAAGATCGGATAAGCGATAAACATCAATGCCCATCCATTCACACCTATATATCCTAAGATCAGCACTGCAAGCATACAACCATAAATCGCTCCACGTCCACCCACTTTAGAATAGATCATTTTTGCAAATGCTGCTGCAGCTCCGGATCCTTCCATCAAAGATGCAAATACGGTTCCGGTTGCAAAAAGCAAAAAGTTATTCTTCAGGAAATCAGAAAATCCTGTAAAATATGTATCTGTAATTGTATCCAACACAGACAAACCACTGAATATTGCCAAAATTGCAACACATATTAATGTTCCCACAACTGGGTTAAATTTACGATAGCAAATAATAATCAACACAACAAGTGCAACAATAATTCCCAATAAACTCATATCCATAGTTTTATCCCCCTACTGTATGTTTCCTGAAAGTTCAATCGGTACAGCTCCGCCAAGTTTTACGCTTGTGATAATCATTCCATTTACACTGTCATCCTGGAAATGCAGCGTATAGATATCGTAACCTGACATATTTAACCAGTACTGCTTTATCACCAATGTCTTATCATCTTTGAATGCATAAGAAAAGCTATTAAGAAAATGATGCGGATCATCAAATACAGCTTCCTGTGTAATCCAGTTTTCAAATCCAGCCTCTACACTTACCATCCTGTCCTTCAGGTGAAAATTAATCAGCAGTTCATTTTCTGTTTTTCTATTAATCTCTATGCTTTGAATTTTCCGGTCATTTTCTTCAAAGGAGAGTGTTTTATCAAACCATTTTCCTTCCAAGCAGGAATTTTTTGCTCCTTCCGGATATGGAAGACACAGGTCATCCAGATATTTTTTCAGTTTTTTCTCTCCATCTACATCTGTTTTCAATGTTCCTCTCTCTGTCGGTATAAACAACTTTTCATTTACGATTTTGCTAATCAGACGGTTCGGATTTCCATTTTTATCACTTGCTCCTGCTGTGATTGCAACTGCCAGTTTTTTCTCTGGATTAACCACGATCACATTTCCGAAAGCTCCATAAACGCCGAAGGAATGATCAGCAGTGATCCAATACTGATATCCGTATCCACAGACTGGATATTTTTCTTCGGGAGTATCAATCTGTTTTCTGGTTGCTTCTTTAAGATATTCTTCCGGAATAAGTGTTTTTCCGTTCCATTTTCCCATATTGGCAAGTAATATTGCAATTTTCGCGATGTCAGGTGTTTTCAAATACAACCCCCATCCTCCGACTGTATTGCCTTCTGGGCTTTCCAGCCATTCGATATCGGTAATACCCATTGGTTTCAAAACACGTTCTTTCATCAGTGCAAGCACATTTTTATGCATGGTTTTTGTAACCAGTGAAGACAACATGTAGCTTGCTCCTGTATCATACTGAAAGACAGTTCCCGGATCATGGGGTAATTTATATGTAAAATAATGTGTGATCCAGGAATCTGTCACTCCACGAAAACAGGTGCTTAATCTGCAGGAATTTGCTGCCATTGTTAACAGATTACGAACTGTCAGCTGATCGATTCGTTTATCATATTCTTCCGGCAAATACTCTTTAAAATAATCTATCACCAGATCATCCAGATGTAATTTTCCCTCGTCGATTGCAATCCCTACTGCAATACTGTTCATACTTTTCGAAAATGAATGAAGCATCTGCATAGGTTCTTCCGTATATGGTTGAATGCATTTTGAAAAAATCACATCGTTATCGCATACTACAGATATAGAATGAATATCTTCGACAAATGTCTCCAGTTCCTGTACCATACACAACAGATTATCTGAAGATATTCCATAGGCTTCTGGTTTATTTTTTATCATTTTGTGCTCCTTCTTTTAATATATTGTATTAAATTCTTTTCAACATTCATATGAAGTATTTACTACTATACTATCACAAGTTGTTTCTGGAAACAAT